>JAGYOB010000367.1 GCA_018399515.1 Candidatus Nanopelagicales bacterium | reverse complement strand
CGGCCGCCGCAATGACGGCCAGAGCAGCCAAGAGCAGCCCTAGACCATCTCGACGATGCACATCATCGAGGTCGCGGGCACCGTGACCCACCCGACGAACGCCAGAACCCAGAACGGAAGCGAGCGCCAACCACATTCCCCGCAGACCGCGACCAATCGAGACCAACCCTCGAGTCAGCGGCCCAGGTCCGGTTCGGGGACCGCGCGATGACGTTGCACGAGGCGATCTCTTCGACGTCGACCGGGACCCCGAGGACCGCTTACCAGCCGAGCGCCCACCCGTTGACCGCGACGTGGCGGGGCTTTTGGCCGCCGGTCGTTTCGGGGCGCGCGTACCCGCGCTCGAGGATCGAGCCATAGGCACGAGAGTACTGGCGAGACCCCTCAAGTCCCGGCAGTCACACGCGCCACGCGTGTCGCACACTCACCCGAAGCCCCAGACCCCCTCAACCCCAACCTCCACCCACCCCAACCCCAAACGTCCTAGTTACCTAAATGGTCGATAACTCACGAAGTCATCGACCATTTAGGTAACTAGGACGGATTCGCGGGGTGGGGGGGCGAGGGGGTCGTCAGACCTCGATGACGACGGGAACGATCATGGGCCGGCGTCGGTGCGTCGCGCTCACCCATTTGCCCACGACACGGCGGATCCGCTGCTGCAGATCGCGCACATCGGTGACATCGTCGGCCAGGGCGGCCTCGAGGGCGGCTCGCACCTCATCGCGCACCGGAGCGAAGACCTCGGGGTCCTCGTGGAACCCCCGGGCCTCGAGTTCGGGCCCTGCCACGACGGTGGAGGTTGCGATGTCGACTGCGGCGAAAACCGAGATGAAGCCTTCTTCACCGAGCACCCGCCGGTCGGTGAGGGATGCCTCGGTGATGTCGCCGACACTCGATCCGTCGACGTACACGTATCCGACCGGGACCGCGCCAACGATGCTCGCCTGTCCATCGACGAGGTCGATCACGATGCCGTCTTCGGCGAGCACAATCCGGTCGAGCGGCACCCCGGTTCGTTCGGCGAGTTCAGCATTGGCCCGCATATGTCGCCATTCCCCATGAACGGGGAGCACGTTGCGTGGTTTAACGATGTTGTATAGGTACAGCAACTCCCCTGCCGAAGCGTGCCCCGACACGTGCACTCTGGCATTGCCCTTGTGCACCACGTTCGCACCCCAGCGTGTCAGGCCGTTGATGACGCGATAGACCGCATTCTCATTGCCGGGGATCAACGACGAGGCGAGGACGACGGTGTCATCCGGGCCGACTCGAATCGAATGATTGCGATTGGCGATTCGTGAGAGCACCGCCATGGGCTCTCCCTGCGATCCTGTGCAGATGAGCACCACCTGATCATCGGGTAGTTCGGTGAGCTCATCGATGGATACCACCATCCCCCCAGGGATGCGCAGATAGCCGAGGTCGCGCGCAACACCCATATTGCGCACCATCGATCGGCCGACGAAAGCGATCTTGCGATCGTGCATTTCGGCGGTGTCGATGACCTGCTGGATGCGATGAACGTGCGAAGCGAACGACGCGACGATCACCCGACCCGGGGCCTTCGCGAACACCGAATCCAAGACCGGCATGATCTCGCGCTCACTGGGCACGAAACCGGGCACGTCTGCATTGGTGGAATCCACCAGGAACAGGTCGACTCCCTCATCGCCAAGTCGAGCAAAACCGTTTAAATCGGTGATCCGTCCGTCGAGAGGTAACTGATCGAGTTTGATATCGCCGGTGTGCAACACCAGCCCAGCAGGAGTCCGGATCGCCACGGCGAGTGCATCGGGGATCGAGTGGTTGACAGCCAGGAATTCCACATCGAACACCCCGAGTTTCTCCCGGGTTCCCTCGCGCACCTCGAGGGTGAACGGTTTGATCCGATGCTCGCGGAGTTTCGCTTCGATGAATGCCAAGGTCAGCCGGGATCCCACGATAGGGATATCGGCTTTCAGTCGGAGCAGATAGGGCAACGCGCCGATGTGGTCTTCGTGGCCATGGGTGAGCACGACAGCGACGACATCATCGAGTCGATCGGCAATGGGCCCGAAATCGGGGAGGATCAAATCGATGCCCGGTTGGGCATCCTCGGGGAACAGCACCCCGCAGTCGACGATGAGGATCTGACCATCGCATTCGAAGACGGTCATGTTCCGACCGATCTCGCCGAGTCCGCCGAGGGCGTACAGGCGCAGCGTGCCCGCGGCTAATTCGGGCGGGGCAGGAAGCTCGTGGTGGGCGTGGCTCACGCAGCATCCACCGCGAACACGTTGAGACCACCAGCGACGAGGTCCTGACTCAGTCGATGCACCTGCTCGGGCGTGGCGTCGATCAGTGGAGCGCGCACCGAACCAGCCGGGAGTCCGATGTGGGCCAAGGCCGCCTTGATAAGAATGACAGCCTGCGTTCGGAAGCATCCGGTGTACACCGACAGGAGCCCCTGGTTGATCAGTCGCGCCTGCTCGACATCTCCGGAGAAATAGGCATCAGCGAGATCCCTCAGGCGATCACCGACAAGGTGCCCCACGACGGAGATGAATCCGCAACCACCGATCGACAGCAGAGGAAGGTTGGCGATGTCGTCACCGGAATACCACGCAAGATCAGCCCGGGCCAGAACTCGCTGCGCAGCGTCGAGATCACCCTTCGCGTCCTTGTTCGCGATGATCCGCGGATGTTCGGCCAATCGGCACAGGGTGTCCGGTTCCAGGGCGACCCCGGTGCGCTTGGGAATGTCATAGGTGATGACCGGGAGGTCGGTGGAATCAGCGATAGCTGTGAAATGTGCGATCAGCCCCTCCTGAGGAGGCCGGTTGTAGTACGGGCTGACCACGAGCAGGCCATGCGCGCCCGCCGACGCGGCTTCCGTGGCCAGATGCATGGAGTGTGCCGTGTCGTAGGTGCCGACACCGGTGACGATGCGGGCCCTGTCACCGACGGCTTCGACGACGCTGCTGACGAGCTGGCGTTTCTCGGCATCCGTCGTAGTTGGCGCTTCACCCGTTGTGCCATTGAGCACCAAACCGTCGTGTCCGAGATCGTCGACGAGGTAACTCGCCAATCGCTGGGCACCGTCGACATCAAGGACGCCACCATCGTCGAACGGGGTGACCATGGCCGTGAGAACTGTCCCGAAGGGGGCTGGCCGGGTGGTCGTCATAGGCGCCAAGGTTACTCCTGCCGCGTGATTACGGGGCCACGCGTCCGTTGGCTTCGAAGGTCGCGTGGGTGATCGGCATGAGGTTCGCCCACTCGGCCTCCATCAGATCGGCGACCATCTCGATCTCGCGCTGGGGGTAGGACGGGAAATGACTATCGTCGCGCTTGGTGCGCAGAGACAGGAAATTCATCAGGGCGCGGGCGTTCATCGTGACGTACATCGACGAATACGTCGCCACCGGCAAGACTCCTCGAGCCACCTCTCGAGCAACACCGGCGTCGAGCATGCGCTGGTAGGCCTCGTAAGCCACCCGACAGGCGGTTTTGGTCTGATCGACGACCAGCTCGTGCTGCTCAGGGGTACCCGGCACGAACTCGTAAGCACCGGGTTTGCCCTGCTGTATGAGATTTCGATCAGATCCGGGAACGTAGAACACCGGACGCAACTCGCGATATCGACCACTCTCCTCGTTATAGGAGGCGATGCGATGGCGCATGAATTCGCGGAACACGAAAATCGGGGCGGACACGAAGTACGTGAGCGATGTGTGCTCGAAAGGCGTCCCGTGACGATCGCGCATCAGGTAGTTGATCAAGCCCTTCGACCGTTCGGCATCGCCATCGACATCGTCGAGGGAAGCCTCCCCCTTCGTCGAGACGCGCGCGGCCCAGATCACATCGCTGTCACTCGCGGCGGACTTCACCAATTCCACGGTGACGTCGGAACGGAACTCGATGCTCGGATGCGGCCCGGAATCGGTGGTGAGGTGCTCAGCCATGGTCCGACCCTACTGGCGATGCCACACCCAGCCAGTGATAGGCAGGGGTCGTGGCGATCTCCAACAGTGCGCGTCTGGCCCGCACAAGCGATATCGACGACATCGCCGAGGTGCAGGTTCGTGCGTGGCGCCACGACTTCGCCACCCTTCTTCCTGCCGTAGTCCTCGAGGCCTTGGACCCCGCCGAACTTGCCTTCGAGTGGGGACGAGCGCTGCTAGCCAGCGAGGCGCATCGGGTGTTCGTCGCCGTTGCCGAGGAGACCGGCGCCATCGTGGGCGCGGCATCGGTTGGTCCTGCCAGCGACGACGATCTCGAAGGCCTCAATGTGGGCGAGATCGGCACCTTGTTCATCGATCCCGAGTATCAGCGGGCCGGGCATGGTTCGCGCTTGATGCACGCCTGCGTGGACATGCTGCGCGGTGCTGGCGTCACAGAGTGCGTCGCATGGATCGCGCTGGATGATGAACCTCGCCGAGCATTCTTCACCTCGGCGGGGTGGGGGCCCGATTCGGCCTATCGCGACCTGCAGATCGACGAGGGCTCCACCATCCGCGAAGTGCGCCTGGTCACCGCACTCGATTGATATTCGATGGGGTGCGCCCATCGTCGCCCCCGGGAAACCAGACATCTCAGCCCAAGCCGAGGACTCCGGGATTGCACACCCCATTCGGGTCGACACCGGCCTTCACCGCACGCAGCACATCCACGCCCAGGACGCCGATCTCACCGGTCAACCATGGTGCGTGATCGCGACCCACTGCATGATGGTGGGTGATCGTGCCGCCCGTTGCGGTGATCGTCTCGGATACCGCCGCCTTCGCCGAGGTCCACTGACCCACCGGATCGGTCTGGTCGGCGACCGCGATGACAGTCGTGTAGAGAGACGCTCCGGTCTCGTACACATGCGAGATGTGCGTCATGACATACGGTCGGGTCACCGCTGACGTCAGAGAACTCTGAAGGGCCTCGTGCACCGCCGTTTTCACCATCGAAAGATTCGACCACGTCGTCGACGTCTCCACGGTTTCGACCAGATAGCCGGCATCCATCAAGGCGTCGCGCAGATGCGGCCCATCGAATCGATGACGCTGCCACGATCCACCCGCG
>JAGYOB010000366.1 GCA_018399515.1 Candidatus Nanopelagicales bacterium | reverse complement strand
ATCTCGATCCAGACGCGCCGCCGCCCGATCATCTCGGTTCAGTCGGTGGCCCTGAAGCTGGCCGATGACATTCCGCTCATCGAGTTCCCGTCTCAGTGGTACACCGACCACCTGCAGTGGCACCTCGGGCGTATCAACATCATTCCGGTGGCGCTCGGCGACGTAGCCCTCAGCGCGACGGGGACGCCGATCTACCAGTGGATGACCGGGCGGATGCCGTGGCCGGTGCTGCCGCAAAGCCTCTTCGTCAATTACACGGCGGGCTGGCGCAACGCGGCGACGGACCCGGCGTTCTCACATTTTCGGCGGCACCTGGCGGTGCAGGCGGCGCTCTTCGCCATGGAGGACATCCAGGACCTGATTCCGTCGTCGGTCTCGCTCGACGGGGCCTCGCAGACCTTTGACACCGTGCAGCAGCGACTCGAGCGGCGGGCGCAGGGGATCGACGACTTCCTGAAGGAATGGAAGTCCAAGCACCTGCCCGCTCCGACGGTGGTGTTGTAGATGCTCAATCCGACGGCGGCGCGACAGCTTATCTCCATGCAGGGCGAGCGGGTCCGGTGGTTTCAGGCGCTGCCGTGCGACTGCCGCGATCCCGGCGATCCCGACTACGGCGACGAACGGACCTGCACGAAGTGCGAGCATGGCTACGTCTACCGCGAGCAGGAGTTGGAGGACGGCGTGAAGGCGCTCGTGACCCGGCAACGGCGCGAGTACCTGCACCCGGAGGTGGGCATGATCCGCGTGCAGGACCTGACCGTGACCACGATGGCTGACGAGTTGCCCGTTGACGAGTTCGACAAGCTGGTGCTCGTCGAGCGGGCGGTGTCGAAGAAGGAGATCGTCAGGCGCGGGAGCGGCACCTCGGACGTGCTCGGGGAGGCGTATCCGGTGGAGGTGGTGACGGTCGCGGACGGTGACACCGTGTTCGTGGCCGGCGAGGATTTCGTCTTTGACGAGTCCGAGGGGGCGGTGGTGTGGCTGGCGGACGGCGATAGGCCCGACGGCCAGACGTACGCGGTGCATTACACGCACGCGCCGGTGTACTGGTACACGGGCGCGATGATGACGGAGGCGCGACCGATGCCGGGGCATGGCGCGAAGTGGCCGCAGACGGGCATCCTGAACTCGAAGTTCCCGGAGGGTTAGATGATGGCTGACAGCAACGACAGGCCACAGAGACCGATACTGGTGCCGCCGGCGCTGCGCGACCTGCTGCAGAAGGCGGCGAATCAGTTGTCCCTTTTCGACGAGACGAAGCACAACCGGGCCGCCGACGGTAAGTTCGCGCCGAAGGGTGGGGGTTCGGGAGGCGGGGCGTCGGGTGCGAAGGCATCGAATGATGACGTGGTAGATGCGCTGTCGGCTCAACGCTTCAGGCACGAGGAGGAGGCTGTGGCGGAAGCTCCGGAGGCGAAGAGGGCGTTCAGCGAAGCACGGGCGGCAGCGGATGATGCAACGCGGTCCGTAGCAGACGAAATGACAGCCGCCGACGACCCGAGTGCAGTTGCGCTGGATGTGCTGGATGATAAGCAACTGGAACGTCTCGCAAGCCTTATTTCGGCGGGAATGGAGTTCGCATTGAACGTGGGGCGGCAACAGCATGAGCCACAACTGCAACCGAAGAGGGCGCATATCGGCCCGCTCGATCCGAATCGGTATGCAGATGCGCTCTTAGCCATCTTCGATGAAGCAGAGCGGCGCGGAATCGAAACGACATTCTCCTGACGAAGCAGGGGTGATCGTCGATGGACACCGCCATCTGGACCTACCTCGACGACCGCCAC
>JAGYOB010000365.1 GCA_018399515.1 Candidatus Nanopelagicales bacterium | reverse complement strand
CCACGTGGCGCCCAGCGGAACACCGTCAGCGCTAGCACGAGTCCGATGATGGACCAGGCGATCAACACCAGGGCCGCGAGCCCCAACTGCCATTCCCCACCAGCCTCGATCGCCTGGGCACCATCGGGCAAGAACACGAATCGCATCGCCTGGGTGAGCCAGCGCAAGGGGAATAGCGAGGCGAAGTTCTGCATCCACGTGGGCAGTTCTGTGAAGACGAAGAAGACACCGGAGGTGAACTGCAAAACCAGCACGATGGGCGCGACGATGGCCGATGCGCCCTTGCCCTGCCGAGGAACGACAGAGAACGCGATGCCCAGCAGAGTGCACGAGATCAGCCCGAGAATGCTGACCCACGCGAAGGTGAACCACTTGAATCCGCCTGAGGGGAGATCGATTCCGAAGAACACGACGCCGACGATGAGCAAGATGACAACCTGCGCGATGTAGGCGACGAAGACCATCCCGGCTTTACCGATGAAGTACGAGGCCTTCGGCATCGGCAGACCCGCCAGGCGTTTCAGGGTCGAATCGTCGCGCTCCATCGGGATGGCTATCGCCAGATTTTGAAACGAGGTGTACAAGATTCCCGAGGCGATCATTCCGGCGAGAAAGTACTGCGAGAACGTGACATCTTCGAAGCCGATCTCTTGATTGGCGAACACCGAACCGAAGATGATCAGCAAGATCATCGGCAGCATGAAGTTGAAGATCGCGCTTTCGCGATCGCGGAAGAACTGGCGTAGCTCGATGCCGATGCGCCGTCGACCGATAGCGAGGGTGCGATTCATCGTGCCATCCGCTCGGATTCCTCGTTCGCGATCAGGGTCAGGTAGGTCGCCTCGAGCGTGGGTCGATGCACCTGCAGCCCGGGAACCTCTCCACCGAATCGCGCGGCGAGTTCGCTGATGAATCGCGTCGGCTCATCGGTGGCCTGTGACCGGTCGACTCCGGCCTCGTCCCACATCACCACGGCCTGGGCCTGGGAACGGTTTCCCAGATTCGCTGGAGTGTCGGAGGCAACAACCCGACCACGGGCGATCACGGCGACCCGATCCGCGAGATGCTCGGCCTCTTCGAGGTAGTGCGTGGTCAACAGGATCGTCGTGCCCTCGGCTTTGAGCCCAGCAATCAGATCCCAAAATTCCCGGCGAGCTGCCGGATCGAATCCGGTGGTGGGTTCATCGAGGAACAGCACCTCGGGGCGCCCGATGATGCCCAGCGCCACATCAAGACGGCGTCGCTGTCCCCCGGAGAGCTTGCCGTTGCGCGACTTGGCCTTCTCCTGCAGTCCGACAGCAGCGATCACCTCCTGCGGATTTCGTGGATTCGGGAAGTAACCGGCGAAGTGGTCCACCGCCTCGCGCACAGTCAGGTCCCCCAGATCGCGATCGGCTTGAAGCACGATGCCCAGTCGAGCCCGCCAATCGAGCCCTCCCGTGGCCGGATCCACCCCGAGGACCCGGGCAGTGCCCGAATCCGCCCGACGGTATCCCTCGAGGATCTCCGTGGCGGTCGTCTTCCCCGCACCGTTGGGCCCGAGAAGCGCCAGACACTCCCCGGCTGCCACGGTGAACGACACGTCTGCGACTGCGATCACGTCGCCGTAGGTCTTGCGTAGGTGCTCGACTTCGATGGGATGCATCACGACCTCCTCATCGAGGGTAGCGACTCCGGAATCGACGGTGGCAGATCCGCTCTCACGTGCAGTGGGGATCTGTGGATAACTATCCGTGTAATTCGTTGCACCGCAATGGAAATTAGGCGTGTCGGGGGTTGACTCGTGTCGGACCCCTGATCTAGAATCGTACGTATGTTCGTATCATCGCAGCTGACCCCCGAAGGCCGCTACGGCCTCGCCTTGAATCAAGTCGAGGCCGCCTTGGATGTGCTGACGCAGATCGACCCGGGCGAGTTGGACC
>JAGYOB010000364.1 GCA_018399515.1 Candidatus Nanopelagicales bacterium | reverse complement strand
CCCATGTTGAGCGGCACGGTGACGAGCAGGTCGAAAGGGACTTCGCGTTCGTCCATGGACACGATCTGCTGCGGTTCGGCGTCGACGCGCTCGATCATGAAATCCGACTCGAGTGCGATGCCTCGCTCATCGAGCATGCCACCGAGCAGACTCGAGGCCACCGGCTTGGTGAAGGCTCCTTCCAGCGGAGTCGCATAGACGATCTCGACGTCGTCGCGCATGCCCTTCTCGGCGAAGAACGCATCGGCGAGGAAGGTGAACTCCAGCGGTGCGACGGGGCATTTGATCGGCATCTCGGTGACGTGCACGACGAGGCGGCCACCGGGCCAATCAGCGAGTGCATCGCGCAGCGCCATGGCACCTTCGAAGGTGTAGAACTCGTGCACCGTTTTGCGCCACACGGCATCGTCGTCCATGCCGGGTGTCTCATCGGGTCGCGGCGTGGTGCCGGTCGCGATGACGAGGTAGTCATACGGCAGGGTGCGGCCGTCGACGAGTTCGACGACGTTCTCTTCGGGCTTGACGACATCGACTTCCCCACGCACCCGCTCGACACCCTCGGGGATGTAGCGGTCGGTGTCGTCGAAGGTCTCCTCCGGTGTGTAGGCACCGAAGGGCAGGAACAGGTAACCGGGCTGATAGCGGTGCACATCGCTGGGCTCGACGACGGTCATCTGCCACTCATCGACCGACAGTCGCGGGCGGAGCTTGTTCACCGCCATAGTGCCGGCGGTGCCGGCTCCGAGGACGAGTAGTCGCTTCATGGGGTTTCCTCTTTTCGCTGTTCGATCGTGATCAGTGGACGGGGGTCTGAAGGGCATTGCCGATGGTGGCCGCGACGCGAGGCAGCGTGGCGATGACCTCGCTGCGTTGGGCGGGATCGAGGTCGTGCAGGCCGGCCGCATCGGTGCCGGGTGCGGCGATGCCACCGGCGAGGACCATGCCCAGCAGTCGGTCGCCGGAGCGGATGAACGCGACCGCACATTCGAAACCGAGCGGACCAGATGTGAATCGACAGCCGAGGTCTGCGGTGCTGGCCAGTGTCGACCAGTGCTCGAGGCAGGCATCGCGTTCGTCGTCGGTGGCGCAGGCGAACCGCTCGCATGTGTTGACGACCTCGGTGATGGGGCGGCCATCGAGATCGGTGACCACCATCATCACACCGAGCAGGTCGGCGGCGACACCGATCGCGGCGCGGGCAGCACGCGGATCGAGTCGACGTGCGCGGGTGACATCACCCATCCCCTCGAGACCGACAGCCTCGGGTGGAAACCGCCACTGGCGGCCGACCTTGCGGGCGACGAGGCGGCCATCGGCGGCCATGCGATACACCGTCGACAGGTCGATGCCCAAACGTGCGGCGACCTCGTCAGCGCTCAGCAGCATCTGCTCCTGAGTCTGCACGTGTGGCTGCACGGGCGCCTGCAAGGACTGCATACCTGCACGCTATGCCGGTTCCTGCCTGTTCCTGCAGCGGCGAAAGTGCCGTTCCCGCGGGTGGGAAGTCACGACTCCAAGGGGACCAAGGTCCTGGCTCCTGACCCGAAGGATCACATCACGGGAGTGCACCGCTACCGGGGTAGGGGGAGTTCGGCGGTGAGGAGCGCACCGGATGTGCGACCGGGTCGCACAGACCAGGTCCCACCGAGCGAATCACTCCACGCCGTCATCAACGTCGATCCGAATCCAGGAGATACCGCGGCTGCCGGCAAACCTCGACCATCGTCGTTCACACTCACATAGACATTCTCTTCACCAAGGCGCACCTCGACCTCGCATTGACGTGCAGCGCCGTGCCCCGCAGAGTTCAGCAGTGCCTGCTCGATGATGCGATACGCCCCCAGCAGGACCTGTTGCGGTGGCCTGGTCGCTTTGCTTTCAATCGCGGCATCCACGGTGATCAACG
>JAGYOB010000363.1 GCA_018399515.1 Candidatus Nanopelagicales bacterium | reverse complement strand
CCATCGGTGATGGGAAAGGACATCCCGCTCGCGGGGGTCTTCGATTCCGAGCATCCCCGATTCCGGGAAGCGGCGGAGTTCCGCACGCTGTACGAATCCGAACCTGATGTCCGCAAGGTCGTCGACACCGCACGCGGACTGGAAGGCCTCAAGCGTCAACCGGGCGTGCACGCCGCCGGTGTGATCTTGTGCCGTGAGCCGTTGATGGACGTCATCCCCGTGTGGCGTCGTGAGCAGGACGGCGCCATCATCACCCAGTTCGACATGGGTGCGTGCGAATCCCTGGGTCTGCTCAAGATGGACTTCCTGGGTCTGCGCAATCTCACCGTCCTGGACGACTGCCTGATCAACATCGAGGCCAACCGCGGCGAGACCGTGGTTCTCGAGGACCTGACCCTCGATGATCCGGTGGCCTTCGAGTTGCTGGCGCGCGGTGAGACCCTCGGCGTGTTCCAGCTCGATGGCGGTCCGATGCGCGCCCTGCTGCGGTCGATGCAGCCAGACAGTTTCGAGGACATCTCCGCGGTTCTCGCTCTGTATCGACCCGGGCCGATGGGTGCCAATGCGCACAACGACTACGCCGATCGTAAGAACGGACGCAAACCCGTTGTGCCGATCCACGCTGAGCTCGCCGAACCGCTCGCGGACATCCTCGGTGACACCTACGGCTTGATCGTCTATCAAGAGCAGGTCATGGCGATCGCCCAGAAACTCGCGGGCTACTCACTCGGCAAAGCCGATCTGCTCAGGCGGGCGATGGGCAAGAAGAAGAAGGAGATCCTCGAGCAGGAGTTCGTCCCCTTCGCCGACGGGATGCGAGTCAACGGATACAGCGATTCAGCGATCAACACTCTGTGGGAGATCCTCGTCCCGTTCTCCGACTACGCCTTCAATAAGGCTCACACCGCTGGTTACGGCCTGGTGTCGTACTGGACCGCCTACCTCAAAGCGAACTATCCCCAGGAATACATGGCGGCGTTGCTGACCAGTGTCCAAGACGACAAGGACAAGATGGCGGTCTATCTCAACGAATGCCGTCGGATGGGTATCAAGGTGCTGCCGCCGGACGTCAACGAGTCCGACGCCACCTTCACGCCACGCGGTGGTGACATCCGATTCGGACTCGCGGCCGTGCGCAACGTCGGTGCGAACGTGGTGGATTCCCTGATCGCCACCCGGCAGGCGAAGGGCCGCTATGGCGACTTCGTGGACTTCATCGACAAGGTCGATGCCACGGTCTGCAATAAGCGGTTGGTCGAGAGCCTCATCAAAGCCGGCGCCTTCGACAGCCTCGGTCATACGCGCCGCGGGCTTTTGTCGGTGCACGAAGCGGTCATCGATGCCGCGATCGACCTCAAGCGCGCGGAGGCTGTCGGCCAGTTCGATCTGTTCGGCGGGATGGGCTCCGATGATGAAGGCGCCGGAATGGGTATCACCCCGGAGATTCCCGTCGGCGAGTGGGAGAAACCGACCCTGCTCGCCTTCGAGCGGGAAATGCTCGGGCTGTATGTCTCCGACCATCCGCTGCACGGGCTCGAACAGGTACTCGCATCGGGAACCGACACCACGCTCGCTCAGGTCCTCGGCTCCGAGCGAACCGACGGGCAGATCGTCACCGTCGGTGGACTTGTCGCCGGTGTTCAGCGCAAAACAACCAAGCAGGGCTCGTTGTGGGCGATCGTCACCGTGGAGGACCTCGAAGGTTCCATCGAGGTGATGGTGTTCCCGCAGACCTATAACGCAGCGGCGACTCTCATCGCCGACGACACGGTGCTGTTCGTGCGCGGTCGGGTGGATAGGCCCGATGACGATTCCACTCGACTCGTGGCGATGGAGATCACCGCTCCCGACCTGGCGGATGCACCGGCCGGCCCGGTGCGATTGACGATGACGGCCACTCGTTGCACACCCCCCATCGTGGACCGGTTGAAAGCGATCCTGGCCGAGCATCCGGGAGTCACCGAGGTGCACCTGCACCTGACGTCTTCGGGGCGGACGACCGTTATGCGCCTCGATGATCGGTTGCGGGTCACTCCTGGTCCGGCGCTGTACGGGGATCTGAAAGCTCTGCTGGGGCCTGCGTGTCTGACCTGACGTCACCGACCGCACCGATCGTGTCCCGCCCGGTGTGGTCCCGTGTCGATGTTCTCGGACTCATCGCGGTGACCGCCGGGCTCGGCGCGGCGCTTGGTCTTGTCTGGTGGGCGTGGGCGCCGCGGGTAGTGCTCGATGTCGTCGGCGATGTCACCTTTCCGGCTGAGTTCCAACCGGGGGGATACATCGCCGATGACGGGATCGCTGCGGTGGCCTGCATGGTCGGCGGGGTGTTGACCATCGCTGTGGCCGCACTACTGGCGCGACGTCGCACCGGCACAGCGTTGGGTTACGCCACCCTGGGTTGGGCGCTCCTGGCCGGTGGCGTCGGGGCGATCATCGTGTGGTGGACCGGCTCGCAGCTGGGCGCGGTCGATCTCGATGCGGCGATCACAGTGGCCGGTGACGGCGGTCAGGTCGAGGCGCCGCTGACGCTTCGGATGCCCGGCGTGCTGGTCCTGTGGCCGCTGACGAGCGCTGTGGTGTTCATGCTCGCCTCATGGCTGGCCTGGATCATCCGCCCGGCGTCGCGACAGAGGTCGCAATCGGTGCAGTGACCGCCCCGGTGAGGTCGATCAGGTCGAGTGGTGAAAGGCAGATCTCCAGGCCCCGCCGACCTCCGCAGACGAAAATGCGGTCGTGGGACAGTGCACTGGTGTCGAGGTAGGTAGGGCTGGAGGTGCGCTGCCCGAGCGGTGAGATCCCACCCACGACATATCCGGTGAGCCGCTGGGCCTTGGCCGGGTCCATCATGGCCGCGCGCTTCGCACCGTGCGCATGGGCGAGGGACTTCAAAGACAACGTCGTGGTGACCGGGACGAGTGCGCACACCGCTGCTGCATCTACTTCGGTCAACAGGGTCTTGAACACGATGGCCGCATCGATACCCAGTGCGGTCGCCGCCTCGAGCCCATAGGACTCAGCGCCTGGATCATGATCGTAGGCGTGCAGCGAGTGATCGATGCCCGCGGTGAGGGCCACGGCGATAGCGGGTGTGGCGGCTGATGATCGCGATGGCATCGGCGCGTCGTCTCGTTCCGTCGACTTGTTCAGGTCGGCTAGTTCAGGTCGTTTAGTTCAGGTCGTCTAGTTCAGCGACGGTGGTGTGGTGTGCAGGTCGATCGCGGGCAGGCTCGGCACGGTGCGCAGTAGCGCGATCTCCTGGCGCAGGCGGTGAAGTTCGGCGCGCAGGCGCGCGCTGTCATCGGGGATCTCCAGCAGACTCTGACGATCGTTGACATCCAGGATCAAAGCCGCGGCGATGAGATAGGACAGCACCCCCGGATCCTCGGGAAGGTCCTCGAAGGAATCCTCAGAATCGGTGATGAGTCCCCGGTAGGTGGCGAATGCCGCGCGCACCCGCGGTGCCAGCAATTCAGCATCATCCCCGGACTGCTCGGGCATCGGGGAGACCTTCGCCTGGAGGTAACTGCGGTCGGTCAGCAATTGCTCCATGTGAACACGGGTTGCGCCGACGGTGACAACGTCGAAGCGACCATCATCGAGGGGCGTGATGTCGCGGACGCTGGCGATGACACCGACGTTGTGCAGGGCCCGGACTCCATCCGCGCCGACCTCGTGACCATCGCGGATAGCCACGATCACGAATTCGCGATCGTCCTCGGGCAGGTCCATCAGATCACCGACCAGATCGCGGTATCGCTGTTCGAAGATGTGCAGGGGGAGCACCAATCCGGGAACGAGAACCGTGCCCAGAGGAAAAGTCGGCAGGGTCCGTTCGGCGTCGGATGATGCGGGGTCCATATCGCCAGCGTACGACGCGGAAGGGCGTGACGAACACGACGACCTAGACTGGGGGCTATGTCGACGTCGTCACTCCCGTTGCTGCGCACGATCGACCTGCGCGGGTCGCTGGCTGACCCTCGGTCGGTCCTGCCGCGTGCTGCCCTCGATGTGGAGGAAGCGACCACCCGGGTGCGTCCGGTGATCGAGGATGTGCGTGAACGTGGCGCCGACGCGGTGGCGGAATGGACCGAACGCTTCGACGGGGTGCGACCGGCTCACCTGCGGGTGCCGGCCTGGGCGATCACGGCGGCCGTGGAGGCCCTGGACCCGACCGTGCGCGTCGCCCTCGAGGAATCCATCCGGCGTGCTCGCCTGGTGCACGTCGATCAGCGCCGGGTGGACACCACCACGGTGGTCGTCCCGGGTGGCACGGTCACGCAGAGGTGGCTGCCGGTGGCTCGGGTGGGCCTGTATGTGCCCGGTGGGCGCGCGGTGTATCCCAGCAGCGTGGTGATGAACGTCGTTCCGGCCCAGATCGCCGGGGTGGAGTCCGTGTGCGTGGTCTCGCCACCGCAGGCCGATCACGGTGGTCTTCCGCACCCGACGATCCTCGCCGCTTGCGGCCTCCTCGGTATCGACGAGGTGTACGCCGTGGGTGGAGCCCAGGCGGTGGCCATGCTCGCCTATGGCGTCGACCTGCCCGAGAGTGACGGTGTCGGGCAGCGGTGCGAGCCGGTCGACCTGGTGACCGGTCCGGGGAACATCTGGGTCACAGCCGCAAAGCGGCTGCTCAAGGGTGTGATCGGTATCGACAGCGAGGCGGGGCCGACCGAGGTGGCGATCTTGGCCGATGACTCCGCCGATGCCGCGCTGGTGGCTGCTGACCTGATCAGCCAGGCCGAGCATGACGTCGTGGCTGCTGCTGTCCTGGTCACCACATCGGTCGAACTTGCCGACCGCGTCCGCGACCAGGTAGCCGAGCAACTCGCGGTCACCAAGCACGTCGAGCGGATCACCGAGGCGCTGACGGGACCGCAGAGTGGCATCGTCCTCGTCGACACCCTCGATGCGGGCATCGCTGTCGTCGATGCCTACGCGGCCGAGCACCTCGAGATCCACACCCGAGACGCGCGCGAGGTTGCCATGCGGATCCGCAATGCCGGTGCGATCTTCGTCGGTCCGCACGCACCGGTTTCGCTGGGTGACTACTGCGCCGGATCCAACCACGTCCTTCCCACGGGCGGTTCGGCGACGCACTCGTCGGGGCTGTCCGTGCAGACCTTCCTGCGTGGCATCCACATCGTGGACTACGACGAGCGCGCACTCGCCGATGTCGCCGAGCACGTTGTGGCGCTCGCCCATGCCGAGGATCTACCCGGTCACGCGGCTGCGATCACCGTTCGTCTCGCCGATCGCCCTTCCCCGTGACCGAGTTCTGGCCACCCCTGCGCACGGACCTGCGGGGTCTGGAGCCCTATGGCGCTCCCCAGATCGAGGTGCCGGTCCGGTTGAACACCAACGAGAATCCGTTTCCCCCATCGCCTGATCTGGCCCAAGCCATCGGGAGTGCGGTCGCCGAGACCGCGGCATCGCTGAATCGGTATCCGGATCGTGATGCGATGGCGCTGCGGGAGGCGCTTGCGGGATACGTCGCGGCCGAGTCAGGAGTGCGCTTCGAACCGGTCGAGATCTGGCCGGCGAACGGCTCGAACGAGGTGATGGCCCACATCTTCGCGGCCTATGGCGGATCTGGTCGAACCGCACTGTCCTTCACGCCGACGTATTCCATGTATGCCCAATATGCGCGCGATTCACACACCACCTATGTCACCCGACCGCGGGCAACGGACTTCACCATCGATGCGGCGGCGATGCGCTCGGCGATCGCCGAGGTGCAGCCCGATCTGGTCGTGGTGACATCTCCGAACAATCCGACCGGCACGGCTATGGACCTCGATGTGATCGAAGCGGCGTGCGAAGCAGCATCGGGAATCGTCGTCGTCGATGAGGCATATGCCGAATTCCGGCGCCCGGGTGTGCCCAGCGCGACATCCCTGATCGGCGCGCACCGCAACCTCATCGTGACCCGGACGATGAGCAAGGCCTTCGCGCTAGCCGGGGCTCGACTGGGCTACGCACTCGGATCGGTCGATGTGCTGGCCGGATTGCAGATCGTCCGCCTGCCCTACCACCTGTCGGCCGTCACCCAGGTCGTCGCACGGACTGCCCTGCACTACGCCGATGAACTCCTGGCCCAGGTCGAGGCGCTGCGAACCGAGCGCGATGATCTCGTGCTCTGGTTGCGTGATCACGGTCTCGTCGCGCCGGATTCGGATGCGAACTTCGTGTTGTTCGGGCGCTTCGCCGATGCGCATCGGATCTGGCAGGACCTGCTCGAGCGTGGAGTTCTCGTCCGCGAGAGCGGCCCGTCCGGTTGGCTGCGTGTCAGCATCGGCACCCCGCAGGAGAACGCGGCCTTCCGTGATGCGCTGATGGATGTCGTCACCGCATCGGGCATGATCGACATCGTTCATCAGCGAAGCGACCCGAAGGAGTAGTCCATGGCGCGCACCGGTCGAGTAGAGCGATCGACCAAGGAGAGTCGGGTCCTCGTCGAGATCGATCTCGATGGAACCGGGCAGGCCACCGTGTCCACCGGCGTGCCGTTCTTCGACCACATGCTGGCGCAGCTGGGCAAACATGGTGGATTCGATCTGACCGTCGAGACCGCCGGCGACCTCGAGGTCGACGCCCACCACACCGTCGAGGACACTTCGTTGGCTCTGGGCACTGCCTTTCGCGAGGCTCTCGGTGATGCGGCCGGCACTCGACGGTACGGCGACGCGCTGGTTCCCCTCGATGAGACGCTGTCGCAGTGCGCGGTCGACCTTTCCGGGCGGCCCTACCTCGTTCATGAGGAGCCCGAGATCGTCGAGTTGATCGGCAGTTACGACACGACGCTGACCCGGCACATCTTCGAGTCTTTCGTCGCGACCGCGCAGATCACCCTGCACATCCGGGTGCTCAGTGGCCGCAACGCGCACCATGTCGTCGAAGCGCAGTTCAAGTCCTTCGCACGTGCGTTGCGCGACGCGGTCGCGATGGATCCTCGAGTGGTCGGGATTCCCTCGACGAAGGGGACGCTGTCCTCGCAGACCTCTGTGTCCTCCGCCTGAGTAGGACCGTCTGGTGAACTGGTTCCCGGTCGTTCTGCTCGGCCTTGGCGCCTTCCTCGCCGGAGGCGCCTACTCCATGTACTCGCAGGGAAAACGCCCCGCGATGGTGATCTTGATCATCCTCGCCACGATGGCGCTCATCGCCGGGGCGCTGTACGCCTGGAACGCCACATGAGGAACACCACATGAGGAACACCACATGAGGAACGCCACATGAAACGCCCGAGCGTGGCTGTTTTGGACTACGGCTCGGGCAATCTGCGTTCGGCCCAGCGAGCCTTGGAGCGTGTGGGTGCCGACGTAGAGGTGACCTGGGATGCCGATGTCGTCGCTGCAGCCGATGGTCTCGTGGTGCCCGGTGTCGGTGCTTACGCATCATGCATGGCCGGTCTTCATGCCGTTGGTGCCCCGCGGATGATCGAGCGTCGGTTGGCCGGTGGCCGCCCGGTGCTGGGTATCTGTGTCGGCATGCAGGTCATGTTCGATCGGGGAGTGGAGCACGCAGTGGTGACCGAAGGGATGGGTGAGTGGCCCGGGGAAGTGGAGCGGCTGCATGCTGATGTGCTGCCGCACATGGGATGGAACACCGTCGCGCCCGCACCGGGGTCGGCGATGTTCGCCGGGATCGAGAAGGAACGGTTCTATTTCGTCCACTCCTATGCCGCTCGGGCCTGGACGCTGCCCGCACAACCACCGCTTCCCGAACCGAAGGTGACCTGGGCTGAACACGGTGAGCGGTTCGTGGCCGCGGTGGAGAACGGGCCCCTGTGGGCGACGCAGTTCCACCCCGAGAAGTCCGGTGATGCCGGGGCCCACCTGCTGGGCACCTGGCTGGACAGCCTTCGCTGAACCCCACCCTGTCGTGAACAGCAAAGCCGGAATCACACACTGATTCGAGAAGGGACCCATGGCCAAGGAGCGTGCCCGTAGGCGTGCTGAGCGCGAGGCCGCCGCGCTTGAACAGCGCGAGCAGCGCGCCACGCAGCGCCGTCGTGCCGACCGAGCGCAAAGATGGCGTCAGCGGCTGCGAGCGATGCTGCCCGATAAGCCGCACACGACCCCCGGGCTCCTCGCTCGCCGGCGTCGGCGCAGACTGGCTGCGCTCGCAGGAATCATCGTGGTGATCTGCGCCATCACCTGGCCGCTGCTGCCCGACTGGGGCGGGCGCATCGTTGTGCTCGTCGGTTTACTGATGGCGGCCCCGGTTGCCTGGGTGCTGTCCTTCGGGCGGGTGTGATCGGTCGACCCCGTAGAGTGACCGCC
>JAGYOB010000362.1 GCA_018399515.1 Candidatus Nanopelagicales bacterium | reverse complement strand
GCACCGGAAAGTCCCTGGCCTATCTGGTCCCGGCATTCGCCCATGCACTGGTGGGTCGACCGGTCGTCGTGGCCACCGCGACCCTGGCATTGCAGCGACAACTCATCGAACGCGATATCCCCGCGATCACCGAAGCCGTCCAGCCGTTAGCGCAGCGACCACTGCAGGCAGCGCTGTTGAAGGGCCGGCACCACTACCTGTGCCGGTTGCGATTGTCGGGAGCCGAGCTCGGTTCATCGAAGGCGAATCCGGCCTCGAGCACCTCAGCCTCGGCAGCTGGTGGCGGATCAGTCGATGCGGGATTCGAGGACGTTCCGCTGTGGACGGACACCGATCCCGGCGGTGGTCGACTCACGAAGCAGGCAGCCATGGTGCGTCAGTGGGCGGATACGACCGACACCGGCGATCGCGACGACCTCACGGAGCCGGTGGACTCGCGCGTGTGGCGTGCGGTGTCGGTGACATCGGCAGAGTGCCTGGGCAGAACCAAGTGCGTCTTCGGGGATGACTGCTTCGCCGAACAGGCACGTGATGCTGCCCGAGACGCCGATGTCATCGTCACCAACCACGCGATGCTGGCACTGGAGATCGTCGAAGGAATCCCTGTTCTGCCCGAGTACGACGGCATCATCATCGATGAGGGACACGAGTGGATCGACCGTGCAACGCAAGCAGCAACGATGAGTCTGGCCGCGGCCGATATCGATGCGGTGTCCACCGCCCTGCGTCGGAATGCGGCGAAAGCCGCCGATGCACTCGTCGAGGCGAGCCGGTCGTGGGAGGCCGGCGTTGAGGCCTGTCGAACCGGGGCCGATGACATCGTGCGGCTGGCATCGGTGCTCGCCGAGCGGCCGGTGGTGCTGACCGATGCCATGACAGCACTGGGGGCGGCCGCGCGCGCTGCGTTGTCCGAACTACCCGCTCCAGAGCCTGATGCCTCAGTCGGCGAGATAGCAGCACGCCAGCGCGTCCGGGCCCGCCTCGACGAGATCATCGACGTGGTCGACCGCTACTTCACCGATTCGGATGGGTCTGTGGTGTGGTTGGCCGGGCGCCCGGGAACCTTGCGCATCGCACCCCTGTCGATCGCCACGCTGATGGGGCAGCGGGTCGCCACGACGAGCCTGGTGGTGACCAGTGCGACGTTGGGGGCCGATGCGCTGGCCGGCTCGGGGGATCAGCCGTTCTTCGGCCTGGCGCGTGCCCTGGGTATCGACGACAGCCCCTGGCGCGGCCTGGATGTGGGATCACCGTTCGATTTTCCCCGGCAGGGCATCTTGTATGTGGCGGCGCACCTGCGTGAGCCCGGTCGCGAGGGGATCGACGAGTCGGTGCTCGATGAGATGGCCGAATTGATCGAGGCGGCCGGTGGACGCACGCTGGCGTTGTTCTCCTCGTGGCGTGGCGTCGATCGAGCTGCCGAATACCTGCCGGTCCGTCTCGGTGAGGACATCCCCGTTCTCGTCCAGCAGCGCGGTGATCCGGTGGCACCGCTGGTGGAGTCGTTTCGCGGTACGGCCGAGTCGGTACTCGTGGGGACGGTGAGCCTGTGGCAGGGGGTGGACGTGCCGGGGGATGCCTGCCGCCTGGTGGTCATCGACCGCATTCCCTTTGCTCGCCCCGACGACCCGGTGTTCGCCGCGCGCGCCGAGAGGGTCGCTGAGCGGGGCGGCAGCGGGTTCGCTGAGATCGCCCTGCCCCGGGCGGCGATGCTGCTCGCCCAAGGGGTCGGCCGGCTCATCCGAGGCCCCGAGGATCGGGGAGTGGTGGCGATCTGCGATCCGCGGATGGTGACCAAGGGTTACGGCCGACGACTGCGTGATGCCCTACCGCCCCTGTGGTTCACCACCGATGGACAGACAGCGCGCGCAGCTTTGCGCCGGTTGAACGAGGTTCGATAGAAACCTGGGTGGCACGGGGCCTCTCGGGTGAGGTGCGATATCGATCGGTGGGCTACAGACGTCGCAAGACGGTGACCACGCGGCCGAGGACGTGGGCTTCGTCGCCGTCGATGGGGCCGTAGGCCATGTTGCGGGGGAGCAGCCACACGTGACCGTCGCGTCGACTGAGTACCTTCACCGTCGCCTCGCCGTCGATCATGGCGGCGACGATCTCACCGTCATCGGCGGTGGGCTGTTGGCGGACGACGACCCAGTCCCCATCGCAGATCGCTGCGTCGATCATGGAATCTCCGACGACCCGCAGCAAGAACAACTCGCCGTCGCCGACGATCTCCCGTGGGAGCGGGAACACTGATTCGACGGCTTCCTCGGCCAAGAGCGGCGCACCGGCGGCGATCGCGCCCAGGACCGGAACGAACGCCGCACTGGGGCGCAGGTCGACGCCGGATTCGGTGGACGCCGGGGTCGGTGAGCTGGACACCACGAGGGCGCGGGGTCGGTGCTCATCACGACGCAACAGCCCCTTTGACTCCAAGGCGCGCAACTGGTGGGCGACGCTGGACGGGGAGGTGAGACCGACCTCTTCACCGATCTCGCGCACGCTGGGCGGATATCCACGCTCACCGATAGAGCGGCGAATGACGGCAAGCACGGCCTGCTGGCGCTTGGTCAGGCCCGGCACGGCAGCGTCATCCAGCAGTTCGGTGGGGACCGCAGCCGCCGGGGTCCGCGAGGTTTTCTCGGGGGAGGTCGGGGCGGGCCCGGACTTGCGCGAGGTGGTTGCGGCGGGTTTCTTCGCGGGACGTTTCTTGGCTGACGCGGTCTTGGTCGATGCGGTTTTCGCCGACGCGGTCTTAACTGGCGTGGTCTTGGCTGACCTGGATGTCGTCGAGCGGGTACGAGATGCCATCAGTTCCTCCTCGGAGTCTCGGGGCGAACCCGCGCGGGGCGGGTCACGGGGTTGCCGGTCGGGTGCGGTGTCGAGTCGACTCCCGTGCAGGGCAGTGCGTTGGGACCGGGAATGTCAGACCCCCTGGCCAGACTGGCTTTCATGTCCTCCACGCTAGCGCCTTCGCTCCCCATTCCCAAACACCTGTTCGAAAAATACTGGACGTGTCGCGCCTGCCGTGATACACATAGGACAGGCGTTCGATCGAACACCCATACGAATATCGCACGATCTCGCCGGGGCGAGAGGCCGAGGAGGATCCGATGACCACGATGACCACGATGACCACGATGACGGCGACGAAGATGCCCGTGTCTGACGGCAAGCGGACTGCCGCACGGTCGTTGCAATGTGGGCATTCGGCTCCCTCCGGATTATCGCTGCAGCGCAGTGGGATCCGACTCACTCGACGAGGACGACTCGCTGTCTTTGCCGGCTTGCTCGCCATCGCGGTCCTCGTCGTTTTCGCCGGGGCCCTTCGGGCCACCGCGGCACCGGCAGATCCGCCACCCGGTTGGGAGCCGGTTCTTGTGCAGCCGGGGGACACCCTGTGGGATCTGGCGCAGTCTCGGTCGAGGGTTGATGATCCCCGGGCCCTGATCGCGCAGATCAAGACCGTCAACCAACTCACCGACTCCCGGTTGGCGAGCGGGCAGCAACTGTTGCTGCCGGTCTAACGAGGGTCAGCGGCGAGACCGACTCTTCGCCGGATGACCGTGATGTCGCAATTGTGACCCCGCACGACACGCCGGTACCCCCTGAGGTGCGCGTGTCGGTTGCTTTCGCGGTCGACGGCCGCTAGATTTCCACATCTAGTAGTCACACTGCTGTTATTCGTCCACAGGTAGTGGTAGTTACACACAGTTCGTCAACAGGCTTATCAACAGTTTCATCAACAGGGCGTCCGGTTTATCAGTCCCAATCCGTTCTCAGAGCGGGCGGATGAAGGCGGGGCGCAGCACAGAACTCACCCACATGTTCGGCCAGATCCGGGCCATGACAGCCATCGGCCCGCGGATCGAGCACCTCGTGAAAGGGGGC
>JAGYOB010000361.1 GCA_018399515.1 Candidatus Nanopelagicales bacterium | reverse complement strand
CCACCGGAGACTTCCTCGATCTGGCGATCTCCGGCCTTCCGGGTGAGACCGAGATCAGCGTCGTGCAGCAGACCCTGCGCCAGGTTCGCTTGGCCATCGATCTGTATGCCGCACCCGAGCATCGTGACGGTTATCAACTGCGCCTTGCTGATGCCCTGCACGGTTGGCTCGCCGACGCCGAACCCGGTTCGGATCGACAGTTGGCGTTCATGCGGTCCTTCGCGGCGAGTGCGTCATCGACGCAGCATCAGGACTTCATCGAAGCGATCCTGGACGGGTCGATCGAACTACCCGGGTTGGCCGTCGATGCCGATCTGCGCTGGAGCCTGCTGCAGCGATTGGCCGCGACCGGTCGGGCCGAACTCGATCAGATCGAATCGGAACTCGCGCGCGATGACACCGCGACCGGGCGCCGACAGGCCGCGTTGGCCCGTGCCGCACGCCCGTCGCCCGAGGCGAAGGCGCTGGCGTGGGCCGATGCGATGGAACGCACCGATCTGCCCAACGCTTTGCTTGATGCGACCATCGCCGGATTCGTCCAGCCCGATCAGGTCGAGTTGCTCAAGCCCTATCGGGATCGATTCTTCGCCGAGGTCGTCGACGCATGGGACCGCCAGACGATGGAGATGGGCCAGTCGATCGCGATGGGCCTGTATCCGGCGCTGCTGGTCGACGCCGAGACTGTCGCCGCTACTGATGTGTTCCTCGCCCGCGACGATCTCAATCCGGCACTGCGTCGACTCGTGCTCGAAGGCCGCGACGGTGTGCTGCGCGCGATGCGCGCCCGCGCCGCCGACACCCCCTAACCCCATGTCGTTGATCTAGGGGTGGTCGACCCATTCGACGCGGGCGCGTCGGCCGTGCTCACCGAGCACAGCCAGACCATCGCGGATTCCCCCGGCGAGATCGCCGGCGGCGAACGATGAGGTCATCGACATCGAGGCCAGCGCGCACGCACGGTCGTCCAAGGCGATCCGCGCCTGCCTACCGGTGATGACTTCCAGTGCCCGGGCGGCAACATCGACGGCGATCAGCACCGTGTAGTCGGGATCGGCCACCTGCGCGTGCATCGCCTGCGCGCCCGATCGCCCGCCCTCCCAGGGGCCGACGTACAGGCTGAACGCCAGCCCGGACTGCTCTTCGGCGACCCGAAGAGCCCGCTGCAGTTCGGCGCGCTGGCCGGGGCTGAGCGTTTCACCAACGGGCACTACTGCCGCCCTGCTCGGTCGAGCTATCGGCTGATCCGGCCGGCAACTGCGCCCCCGGCCCCGCGGGTGGGGCCATGCTGGCCGCAGGGCTGCTCATCCACGTCGGCTCACCCGACTGCTCTCCTCTGGAGCGGCCCGAACGAGTCCACGACGTGCCATAGACGGCCAGGAAGACCAGTGCGAACACCGCGAGGGGAATGCCCACGAACAGGCCGAGGGCGATCAGTGGGCTGTAGGGCCAGGGAGCCTGCAATCCATCCAGTCCCGGTGGCGCCGTGGCGAGCAGTGCAGTCAGGAATCCGTTCACAACATCCAGCCTAGTCGACCGGTCCTGCCAGTGCTGCTGTGATCCGGCGCAGAAGTCCGGCGCCGACGATGTCATCCAGCACGACCGACCGGCCCCGGGCATCGCCGAGGGGAATCCGCCAGTTCGGATATTGCTGATCGGTCCCCGGCTGGTTCTGCGCCCGACGCTCACCGACCACATCAGGCAGCGCCACGCCGATCAGCCGCGCCGGCGACGACGCGACCAGCCCGTGCAGGGCGACCACCCAATCGTCGATTCCCTCAGCGTCGAGGTCATCGCCGGCCAGCAGGCCACGCTCGCGCAGCAGGGCGCCCCACTCCGCGACCTCGCGGGCCGCCGCCTGCTCCTCATCGGCTCGAGGACGACTGAGCAATCCGAGCTCATCGCGCAATCGCACGTGTTCGCCGGTCAGGTATCCGGCGGTCGGGGGCAGATCGTGCACGGTGACGCTGGCCAGTGCTTCACGACGCCACTGCTGCGGTGGTCTCAGCGAACCATCATCGTCGCGTTCGAACCACGAGATCACCGTGCCGAAGATGCCTCGCTCGCGCAGGACATCAGCAACCCACGGCTCGACGGTGCCGAGGTCTTCTCCGATGACGACAGCGCCCACGCGATGAGCCTCGAGCGCCAGGATGCCGATGAGCGCGTCGTGATCGAAAGCCACGTAGGTTCCTTGATCGGCTGGGCGCCCCTCGGGGATCCACCACATGCGGAACAGGCCGAGGACGTGGTCGATGCGCACCCCCCCGGCATTGCGCAAGATCGTGCGCAGCATGTCCCGGTAGGGACCGAACCCGGCGTCCGCGAGCGCATCAGGGCGCCACGGCGGTTGCGCCCAGTCCTGACCGCGCTGGTTGTACATGTCCGGGGGCGCCCCGACGCTGACCCCATGAGCGAGCACGTCCTGGAGTGCCCACGCATCCGAACCATCGAATGTCGCACCCACCGCGAGATCATGGATGACACCGATCGCCATTCCCGCTCGCACTGATTGCACCTGCGCACGCTGCAACTGCTCATCGAGCAACCACTGCATCCACACATGACGCTCGACATCATCGGCATGCTCAGTGCGCCATCGCGCCACCTCCGCCGATCGCGGATGGCGCAGATCCTGCGGCCAGTCGCACCAGGTTGGACCATGCTGTTCGGCGATCGCCGCCCACGTGCACGCATCGATCAGCCCCGTGCCCTGCTCGGCGACGTACGCGTCATAGGAGGCCTGACGGCCGGAGGTCAATGAGACGGTGCGCACGATGTCCAGGGCTTCGCGTTTGGCCGCCCAACTCGCGTCGCGATCGAGCAGGCTGTCGTCGATACGCCGCAGCGGTTTGGACAATCGCCGGATCGCTTTGACCTGCGAGCCTGTGAGATAGCCGAATTCGGTGATGTCCTCGATGCGCAAGTACAGCGGGTTGGTGAAACGCCGGGTTGCCGGCAGGTACGGCGAAGCCGACATCGGTGCGACCGGGGCCGGTGCGTGAAGGGGATTGACCAGGATGAAGTCGCTGCCGAGTTCGTGGGCTGACCAGGTGGCCAGATCGGTCAGGTCCGCGAGATCACCGATCCCCCAGGAGCGCCGCGAGCGCACCGAATACACCTGCGCCATGAAACCCCACATCCGCTCTTTGGCGTGCAGCGCAGGAGGGTCCAACCGAGCGGGAGTGACCACGAGCGGGGATTCGACGATGCGATCGGCCAGGTGAGCGCGCACCGTGTGCCACCCCAGCGGTAGATCCGCGGGGACGCTGAAGGTGGCTTCCCCCGTGACGATGCCATCAACCTCTCGCGGCTGCACCCAGCGATCCACCTGCTGCAGCCACACGATCGTGTCGTCCTCGCACACCACGTCGACGACGACGGAATCCCCATGCGGCAGATGCACCCAGATCGTTCGGTCCCTTCCGGCGATCGTGACGTACACCGGCGGCAAGGTGTGCCGCCAGTCGCGCAGACGCCGCTGCTCCAAGGACGCCGCGATCGTGTCCTCATCGGTTGGATCGGCCCCGAGGGAACGCAGCACGTCGGCGACCACGTCGCGCGCGACGACGACATGCTTGCCGTCTTGGCGGTAGTACTCGGTGGCGACACCGAATGCGTGGGCGAGTTCGCTGAGATC
>JAGYOB010000360.1 GCA_018399515.1 Candidatus Nanopelagicales bacterium | reverse complement strand
GCCATATACCGCGACAGGGCTGAAAGCCCTGGAGCCATATACCGCGTCAGGGCTGAAAGCCCTGGAGCCATAAATCGCGACAGGGCGCAAAGCTCTGGAGCGGCCTCCGTCGAGGGAGACAACCTCAGGCGGTGGTGATCCATAGCGATACCCGACCCCCGGTGCGCCTCGTGCGGGCCATCGGGACGCCACCCCCGGACTGCGAGGCCGGGGACCTCACCTGAGGTGTTGAGGACCGGTATCGCCCGCAGACCTCGTAGGACACGACGCAGTAGTGCGTCAGGGAGAAGAGGAACACCCATGGCACGTCTCGTTGGCGTCGACCTGCCCCGCGATAAGCGGATGGCCGTCGCGCTCACCTACATCTACGGCGTCGGTCGGACCCGTGCAGCCGAGGCACTCGCCGCAACCGGGGTAGACCCGAATATGCGTGCCGGTGATCTCACTGATGATCAGTTGGTCTCGCTGCGAGACTGGATCGAGGCCAACCTGCGCGTCGAGGGAGATCTGCGCCGAGAGGTGGCGGCTGATATCCGACGCAAGGTCGAGATCGGCAGCTACCAGGGCATCCGCCACCGCCGTGGCCTCCCGGTGCATGGTCAGCGCACACACACGAATGCGCGCACCCGAAAGGGACCGCGAAAGACCGTGGCCGGCAAGAAGAAGGTCACCAAGTAGGTCACCTGAGCCGGTTGCGCCTGAACGCGCTGCTGGACCCCGAGACAATCCGATACCCGCACGACGTTACCGAAAGCTGAGGACATGCCTCCTAAGTCAGGAAAGCCCGGCGCAAAGAAGATGCGTCGCAAGGAGAAGAAGAACGTGGCGCATGGCCATGCTCATATCAAGAGCACGTTCAACAACACGATCGTTTCGATCACCGATCCCACCGGTGCCGTGATCGCCTGGGCCTCGTCGGGCCAGGTTGGTTTCAAGGGCAGTCGCAAGTCGACTCCGTTCGCCGCTCAGTTGGCCGCCGAGGCCGCTGCTCGCCGAGCGATGGAGCACGGTATGCGCAAGGTGGATGTCTTCGTGAAAGGTCCTGGCTCAGGCCGGGAGACTGCCATCCGCTCGCTGCAGGCCACGGGCCTGGAGGTCGGATCCATTGCCGATGTCACCCCGGTTCCCTTCAACGGGTGCCGCCCATCCAAGCGCCGCCGCGTCTGAGTAAGGAAAGGTCACATACCGATGGCTCGATACACCGGACCGGACTGCAAGCGGTGCCGCCGAGAGAAGACCAAGCTGTACTTGAAGGGCGCCAAGTGCGAGTCGCCGAAGTGCCCGTTCGAGAAGCGTCCCTACCCGCCTGGTCAGCATGGCCGTGGTCGGTCGAAGGACAGTGAGTACCTGCTGCAGTTGCGTGAGAAGCAGAAGGCTGTCCGCATCTATGGCGTGCTGGAGAAGCAGTTCCGCGGCTACTACGAGGAAGCCAATCGCAAGCAGGGTAAGACCGGCGAGAACCTGCTGCGCATCCTGGAGAGCCGTTTGGACAACGTCGTCTATCGCGCTGGCTTCGCCAAGTCACGGGACATGGCTCGCCAGTTGGTGCGCCACGGCCACTTCGCGGTGAACGGGCATAAGGTCGATATCCCCTCCTACCGCGTGCAGCCGCAGGACATCATCGAGGTGCGTCCCGGTGCTCGGGAGCTGACGCCGTTTGTCGTGGCGCATGCCGAGATCGGCGAGAAGGATGTTCCGGCGTGGCTGGAAGTCGTGCCTTCCAAGATGCGGATCCTGATCCATTCCCTACCCGTCCGTCAGGTGATCGACACTCCGGTCCAGGAGCAGTTGATCGTCGAGCTGTACTCCAAGTAGTCACTCAGGTGCCCGGAGACGGTCACCCCCACAACGCGACGTCAAATAGCGGTCGTCGCCGAAAGGACGATACGAAGTGCTGATCTCACAGCGGCCCACGCTCACCGAAGAGTCCGTTCATGACTACCGGTCCCGATTCATCCTCGAGCCTCTCGAGCCTGGCTTCGGGTACACCATGGGCAACTCACTGCGCCGTACCCTGCTGTCGTCGATTCCTGGCGCAGCTGTCACCAGCATCCGCATCGATGGAGTGCTGCACGAATTCACCACCATCCCTGGCGTCAAAGAAGATGTCACCGAGTTGATCTTGAACATCAAGCAGCTCGTCGTCTCCTCGGAGCACGATGAGCCGGTCGTGATGTACCTGCGTAAGCAGGGGCCCGGCGCGGTCGTTGCAGCCGACATTGCACCGCCGGCTGGTGTCGAGGTGCACAATCCCGACCTGCATCTGGCGACGCTCAACGGCAAAGGCAAGTTGGAACTAGAACTGGTCGTCGAGCGGGGCCGCGGTTACGTGTCGGCGTCGTTGAACAAGCAGCCCGGCCAGGAAATCGGTCGCATCCCTGTCGATTCGATTTATTCGCCCGTGCTCAAGGTGACCTACAAGGTCGAGGCAACTCGTGTTGAGCAGCGCACCGACTTCGACCGTCTGGTTGTCGATGTCGAGACGAAACCGTCTATCCGTCCGCGCGATGCAATGGCTTCAGCGGGAAAGACGCTGGTTGAGTTGTTCGGTTTGGCCCACGAGCTGAACATGGACGCCGAAGGCATCGATATCGGTCCGTCGCCGGCTGATGCGTTTGCTGCCGAGCAATTGTCGACGCCGATCGAGCAGCTAGATCTGACTGTCCGGTCCTATAACTGCCTCAAGCGCGAAGGTATCCACACCGTTGGTGAGTTGATCTCACGCAGCGAGGCCGATCTGCTGGACATCCGAAACTTCGGTTCGAAGTCCATCGACGAGGTCAAGATCAAGCTCGACACCCTCGGCTTGGCGCTCAAGGACAGCCCGCCTGGGTTCGATCCTGGTGCCGCCGTGTACTTCGCCGATGATGACGATGACAACCTCGGCTTCGCCGAGGATGAGCAGCTGTAACGAACCGCCACCCGCACCCGCGACAGCAACCTACTCGCAAGATCCCGAGGAGTCATTGACATGCCCACCCCGACGAAGGGACGCCGCCTGGGTGGCGGACCTGCCCACGAACGTCTGATGCTCGCGAACCTCGCCACCGCTTTGTTCGAGCATGGCCGCATTACCACCACCGAGGCGAAGGCCAAGCGCCTGCGGCCGCTTGCCGAGCGGATGATCACCTTCGCCAAGCGCGGAGATCTTGCTGCCCGCCGCCGCGTGCTGTCGGTCGTGCGTGACAAGTCGGTGGTACACGTGCTCTTCACCGAG
Organism: Candidatus Nanopelagicales bacterium; assembly: GCA_018399515.1. Taxonomy (GTDB): domain Bacteria; phylum Actinomycetota; class Actinomycetes; order S36-B12; family S36-B12; genus M55B157. Next base: position 4,629 of record JAGYOB010000360.1, on the reverse strand, counting down.
ATCGGCCCGAATTACGCTGGTCGAGCTGGTGGTTACACCCGCATCACCAAGATTGGTCCGCGTAAGGGGGATAACGCGCCCATGGCGGTGATCGAACTCGTCGAACCGATGGCAGAGGCCGTTGTCGCCGAGGCCACCGGTGCAACCAAGCGCGCAGCGAAGGAGAAGGCATCAGCGTCCGAGGCTGCTGCACCTGCGGCCGCGGAGGAAGCGGTGATCGAAGAGACCGAGAGCACCGCGGAGGCTGATGATTCAGCCGATGCTGGCGCACCCGTCGATGAAGCCGTTACCGAAGGCGATGCGCACGACGCCACCGCAGAAGGCGCCGAAGAAAGTGCCGACGAGAGTACTGGCGACACCAAGTAGTCCACGCAGTCATCGCACCAATGCAGGGCGGGTGGTCGGGTCATGAGTGATTCGACCACCCGTTTTCGTTTGGACATCACCTATGACGGCTCGGAATTTTCTGGCTGGGCGATCCAACGCGATCAGCGCACTGTCCAGGGCGAAATCCAGCGCGTGCTCACACACCTCGCTGGTCACGACATCGAATTAACATGCGCCGGTCGCACGGATGCTGGTGTTCACGCCCGCGGCCAAGTGGCGCATTGTGATGCCGAAGCAATGGGGCAACTCACCGTGGAGCGGATCAACCGAGCGTTGCCCGACGACATCCGGATCCGTGCGGTCACGGAGGTCACCGCAGATTTCGACGCTCGATTCTCGGCGTCGTGGCGCCGCTACAGCTACACCGTGTGTGATGACCCGCGAGGTCCTGATCCCCTTCACCGCCGTCATCAACTCAGTGTCGGTAATCACATGGATATCGATGCGATGAACCAGGCTGCCCAGCCTCTGATCGGTGAACATGATTTCGCGAGTTTCTGCAAAATCAAACAACACGGCACGACAGTCCGGGAGATCCTCGACCTGCGCTGGGAACGCGACGTAGACCGTGCAACCGGCATCGCGACCGCCGTGATGCATGTCACCGCCGACGCCTTCTGTCATTCAATGGTCCGCAGCCTGGCCGGGGCGCTCATTCCCGTGGGGGAGCGCCGCAAACCCATTGATTACCCGAAAGGCGCTTTGGAGTTGAAGGCGCGGGCTGCCGGTGTGACCGTCATGCCAGCGCACCCTCTCGTCCTCGAGGAAGTCCGGTACCCACCCGAGAGCCAATGGGCGCTGCGGCAACGCCGGACCCGAAGTGTGCGTGCTGCAGATTAGGTTGCAGAATCGGGTGCCGCTCACCTGGATCTGGCCACCGATCGGTGGCCATGGCGTGTGGGAATCCGGGGGAGGAGCTGAGAGAGGGGCGCCTCACCGGAGCCCGCAGAGGTTTCGGGCCCCGCTTTGACCCCTTGTGGCGCAGCGCAGTACTCTTGGGGGTCGTTGTGCTCGTGGATGGGCACTCCTCCCGTGGACGCCTCCGCGGGATCTCTGTGGGAAGTGAAGGTCGAGCGGTGCGCACGTATTCTCCCAAGCCAGGTGAGGTCACCCGCGAGTGGCATGTCATCGACGCGACCGACGTCGTGCTCGGGAGACTTGCCTCCCACATTGCCACGCTGCTGCGCGGCAAGCACAAGCCGATCTACGCCCCCCACATCGACACCGGCGACTTCGTGGTCGTCGTCAACGCTGACAAGGTCGTGCTCACCGGTTCGAAGATGCAGCAGAAGATGGATCACCGGCACTCCGGCTACCCCGGCGGCCTCCGGAGCACGTCCTACGAGCGTCTACTCGAGGAGAATCCGCGTCGCGTGATCGAGAAGGCTGTCAAGGGGATGCTGCCGCACAACCGCATCGGTCGCCAGCAACTGTCCAAGTTGAAGGTCTACTCCGGCCCGCAGCATCCGCATACCGCCCAGAAGCCCCAGCCGTTCACCATCTCGCAGGTTGCCCAGTAACCCCGCGGGGTACTGACGCGCGAAAGGATCATCTGTGACCACCGAGCCCGATTCCGTTCTCGACACCGGCGTCGACACTGACGTCGACGCCGACGAGGATGCCCCCTCGTCGTACACCTCTGAGACCCCCGGCATGGCGGCGCAGTCTGATCGCCCCGTTGTCACTGCTCCGGGAGCCGCGACCGGACGCCGTAAGGAAGCCATCGCACGGGTGCGGCTTATCCCGGGAACGGGCCGTTGGATCATTAATGGCCGCGAACTCGCCGAGTACTTCCCCAACAAGGTGCACCAGCAGTTGGTGAACGAGCCGTTCGTCACGCTCGCCCAGACCGGTCGTTACGACGTCATCGCCCGCATCCAGGGCGGCGGAGTCTCCGGGCAGGCAGGGGCGTTGCGTCTGGGAGTGGCTCGCGCCCTCAACGAGATCGATGCCGAAGGCAACCGCAGCGACTTGAAGCGCGCGGGGTTCCTCACCCGGGATTCGCGGGTGAAGGAGCGCAAGAAGTACGGCCTGAAGAAGGCCCGCAAGGCTCCGCAGTACAGCAAGCGCTAGAGGCGCGGTGTGGGCCGGCTGTTCGGCACCGATGGGGTGCGGGGGCTCGCCAACGGCGAGGTAACGGCGTCGTTGGCGTTGCAGTTGGCCGAGGGCGCTGCACGTGTTCTGGGTGAACAGGCCGAGACCGCCGGCAGTCGACCGCTGGCGGTCGTCGGTCGCGATCCGCGGGCGAGCGGGGAGTTCCTCGAAGCCGCCGTGGTCGCGGGCCTGGCCGGAGCCGGAATGGATGTGCTGCTCGCGGGGGTGATTCCCACCCCGGGGCTGGCGTATCTCACGGCAGCCGAAAGCGCCGATCTGGGGGTGATGATCTCTGCGTCCCACAATCCCATGCCCGATAACGGCATCAAATTCTTCTCTGCTGGCGGCCGCAAGCTGCCCGATCACGTCGAGGATGCGATCGAAGCGACGGCCGACCAGCCCTGGGAGCGGCCGACCGGTACCGCGGTGGGGCGGGTGCGCGATCTCGATGATGCGACGGCTCGGTACGTGCAGCACCTGGTCGACTCGGTCGACTCGGCCGGCCGGTCACTGGAGGGACTGCGTGTCGTCGTCGACTGCGCAAATGGCGCAGCATCCCAGGTCGCACCCGATGCCCTGCGCAGAGCCGGTGCCGACGTGACAGCTATCCACGCGAACCCCGATGGACTCAACATCAATTCCGGATGCGGCAGCACCCACCTCGATGATGTGATCGCTGCAGTCACCGAACGCGGTGCCGATATCGGCATCGCGCATGATGGGGACGCTGATCGATGCTTGGCTGTCGACGCCGCTGGGCGGGTTGTCGACGGTGATCAGATCATGGCGATCCTCGCCCTGGCGATGCGCGAGAACGGCGACCTGGCACACAACACGGTGGTGGCGACGGTGATGTCGAACCTCGGGTTTTCCCTAGCGATGGAAGACGCCGGAATCGAGGTCGTACGAACCGCGGTGGGTGATCGTTATGTGCTCGAGGAGATGCTCGCCCATGGCTACACCCTGGGCGGCGAGCAGAGCGGCCACGTGGTGCTGTCGCAGTGGGCGACCACGGGTGACGGGGTGCTCACGGCCCTGCTGCTACTTGCCCGCATGGCTGCCACCGGCCGAAGCCTGGCCGACCTCGCGTCGGTGATGACCCGGCTGCCACAGGTGCTGGTGAATGTCTCCGGGGTGGATCGTGCGAGGTTGACCGATGCCGAAGTGGCTCGTGTCGTCGCCGATGTGCAAGCGCGGCTCGGCGACACCGGTCGGGTGCTCCTGCGGCCTTCCGGAACCGAACCTTTGGTGCGCGTGATGGTCGAGGCGCCCACGGAGGCCGAGGCTACTTCGGCTGCAGAGGACATCGCCTCGATAGTTCGCACCAGGCTCAGCCTGACTCCGTAAGCGCAGAGCTCAACCGCCTGTCGCTGGACTCACCCGACCCGGACCCGGCGTACGCTGGCCGACATGTGCGGCATCGTGGGATATGTCGGGGAGAAGCAGGCCCTGGAGGTCGTGGTCGAGGGCCTGCGTCGGTTGGAATACCGCGGCTATGACTCCGCGGGCGTCGCCGTGGTGTCCGACGGTCGGCTGCACACCCGCAAGAAGGCCGGGAAGTTGGCCAACCTGGAGAGCCTGCTGGGCGAGGATCCACTCGAGGCGGCAACCCTGGGGATCGGTCATACCCGCTGGGCGACCCATGGGGGCCCCACCGATGTCAATGCCCACCCACATGTCAGCGATGACGGGCGGGTTGCGGTCATCCACAACGGGATTATCGAGAACTTCGCCGAACTCCGAGACGAGCTGAATGCGGCCGGTGTCGAGTTGAACTCCGAGACCGACACTGAGGTCGTCGCGCATCTACTGGCCGCTGAGTTGCCGCAGTGCGGAGGTAATCTGGCCGAGGCGATGCGTCGCACCTGCCGTCGCCTCGATGGCGCATTCACTCTGGTCGCCGTGATCGCTGACGACGTCGACGTCGTCGTCGCCGCGCGACGCAACTCTCCACTGGTGGTCGGATTGGGTCAGGGTGAGAACTTCCTGGCATCCGATGTTGCTGCGTTCGTGTCGTACACCCGCGAGGCGCTCGAATTGGGCCAGGACCAGGTGGTGACGATCTCTCGTGATGCCGTCGAGGTGACCGACTTCGATGGGCAACTCGTGGAGGCGAAACCCTTCACGATCACCTGGGATGCTGCGGCA
>JAGYOB010000359.1 GCA_018399515.1 Candidatus Nanopelagicales bacterium | reverse complement strand
TCACCGGATCGAAGGATCCCGGACACACCGCCGTTCGCATCGCCGCCTCGCCTCCCACCGCACGTGACGGGCGGTCAGGTCGCCCGTTCGACGAGGCGACCGTACCAAAGCGCGGTGTCCCCATACGTTCGCCGATCACGTGCCGCGATCTGCAGAGCCAGACCGCCACGGGGCGGATCAGCCATCACCTCCGCCTCGGGCCAGGGTGCATCGGCATCGCGGGCATCACGTTCGACGACCACCAGGCAGTCGACGGCGAGCCATCCCCGTCGCATGAGGTTTTCGATCAGATCGCCCACACGCTGTGCGGGAAACGCATAGGGCGGATCGCACAGTACGAGGTCGAACGGATAACGGGAGTCATCGATGCGTCCCCGACCGGGCTCGTCCCTGGCGAAGGCCGCCGCGTCAGCGATCACGAGTTCCGCGCCGGGCAATCCGACACGCTCGATGTTCTCGCGCAGGGTGCCCACAACACCTCTGTCGGATTCCACGAACACGACGGAGGCGGCCCCGCGGCTCAACGCCTCCAAACCCATCGCTGCGGACCCGGCGAACACATCGAGGACGCGCGCCCCATCGAGTGAACCGACCTGAGACAGCACGGTGGAGAACACCGCCTCGCGTACCCGATCCGACGTGGGACGGGTCGTGGTCCCCCGCGGTGCCTGCAAACGTCTGCCTCGGGCGAGTCCCGCCACGATCCGCATCCGATTACCCCTTCTCCAGGTAGTCGGTCCGCTCCTGGTCGAGCACTCGCGCAACCGCCGCACGCAAAGGACGGTGGCCCCGCAGATCACCATCCGACGCCACGATCTCGGTCGCGATGTCGCGCGCCGAGGCGACGATGTCCTCGTCACGCAGCACCTGCAGGAGCTGAAGCGAGGATCGTCGGCCCGACTGCATACTGCCGAGCACATCGCCTTCGCGACGCGCCTGTAGATCCACCCGCGCCAGCTCGAACCCATCAGTCGTTGCGGCCACCGCATCCAAGCGCTCACGGCCCGGCGATCCCGGCTCCGCTGATGTCACCAGCAGACACAGACTCGCGGCGTCACCACGACCGACACGTCCGCGCAACTGATGCAATTGAGAGATACCGAACCTGTCGGCATCCATGATGACCATGACGCTCGCCTGGGGGACATCGACACCCACTTCGATGACAGTCGTCGCGACCAGCACATCGAGTGCGCGCGGATCGCTATGGTCGGCTGCGAAGTCGCCCATCACCTGCTCTTTGGCCTCCGACGACATCCGCCCGTGCAGCATCCCGATCCGCAGGTCAGGCAGCAGCCGGTCACGCAGATCGACGACGACGTCGAGCACGCTGGACATCGTCGTGGCCGCAGGGCCGTCATGGCCCGAATCTCCGTCTTGGTCGAGGCTCACATCACCTCGGTCACCTCGGTCACCTCGGTCACCGTCATCGTCATCGTCACCGATCCGCGGGCACACCACATAGGCCTTGCGGCCCGCTGCCACCTCCTCGACGATCCGAGTCCAGACACGAGCGAGATAGGCGGGCTTCTCCTTCGGCGCAACGACATGTGTTGCAATCGGTTTACGCCCGGGTGGCGCTTCATCGAGAACACTGACATCGAGATCACCGAACACCGTCATCGCCACCGTGCGTGGGATCGGTGTCGCCGTCATCACGAGCACATGCGGTCGTGTCCCATCGGGCAGCGGCCGAGCGAGCACGGCGCGCTGCTCGACACCGAATCGATGCTGCTCATCAACAACGACCAGCCCCAGGTCGGCGAACTCCACCGACTCCTCGAGGAGTGCGTGCGTCCCCACCGCGATTCCGGCCGTGCCCTGAACGAGCGCTGCGAGCGCATCCCGCCGTTCGCGCGATCGCAGTGACCCGGTGACCAACCTGATGGATGTCGCATCCTCGCCAGCGCCGAGCATCCCGGCTTGAGCGAGCGGGCCGAGGAGGCTGGTCAAAGTGGCGAAATGCTGCGCAGCGAGCACCTCGGTGGGAGCCAGGAGCACAGCCTGGGCGCCTGCATCGACAACGGCGAGCATCGCCCGAAGGGCGACGAGGGTCTTACCCGTTCCGACATCGCCCTGGAGCAGTCGGTGCATCGGGTGACCTGTCGCAAGATCAGCGAAGATCTCCTCACCCACCCGTTCCTGAGCCCCGGTCAACGCAAACTGCGCACGCTCATCGAAGGCGTGCAGGAGCCCGCTATCTCGGCGTTGGCGAGGGGTCGCGGTGACCGCACGCAACCGCTCGCGCCGCTGGGCGAGCAGGACCTGGAGGGTGAAGGCCTCATCGAACCGCAGCCTGCGCTTGGCTTCCTCGGCCGCGGCGAGATCGACCGGTTGGTGAATGGCCTGCCAGGCAGCACTGAGACCCATCAGCCCCTCCCTTTCGCGTACCTCATCAGGGAGTGAATCAAAACGCTGGTCGACGTCATCACTGTCGCGCAACTGCTTGACGAGCATCTTGATCGTTCGAGAGATCCGCCAACTCGGCAGTTTCGCAGTAGCGGGATAGATCGGCACCAACCGATCGGTGAACAGTTCCATCGACTCCGCATAGTCCGGCGAAGCAGGATCATCCGGCAGCATGATGAACCGCGGATGCGTCAGTTGGGACCTGCCTCCGAAGCGGGAAACGGTGCCTTCAAAGAGCCCGCGGTGACCGGGTTGGCAATCATCAGCCCGCCATGGCTGATTGAAGAAGACCAGACTCAACCGGCCCGACCCGTCGCCGATGACGATCTCGGCCCTGCCCTTGGTGCGCCGCCTGGTCAACTGGTTCTTATCGGGCACCCGCCGCTGATCCTTCGGGTATACCGCCTTGGACGACAGCACTTCGGCGAGGACGGTCACATGCTCACCCGCCGTGAGGGTGCCTAGATCGCTCATCCCGGCTGGATCGACGTATCGGCGCGGATAGTGCGACAGCAGGTCGTAGACGGTGCGTATCCCGAAGGCCTGCTCTAAATCGGCGGCGGTCTTCCCGCCCACGACGGAGCCGAGTGCCGCGTCGATGTCGATGCCGGTCATCGACGGCCTATTCCACGCCCACGATCAACGGCCACAGTGGCTGTTCGCCCTCGATCACCTCGACGTCGACCGCCGGGTGCTCGCGAGCAAGGAAACCGCGCACGTGGTCGACGACAGCCGGATCAGCGTCGAAGCCCACGACCGCGGTCACCAGCTCACCTCCGGAGGACAGCAGGCGATTCAGGACTTCTACAGCGACGTCACCGGGATCGGTCCCGATCTCGACGATGTCGCCTTCCACCAGCCCGAGAACATCTCCCACCTGGCACCGACCGGCGCTGGTCAATGCCTCTTTCGTGGCGATCGTGATCGCCCCGTATCGGGTGGCTCGGGCCGCATCAGCCATCATCACAACCGTCTCATCGAAACGCACCTGGGGATCGTGCACCGCCAGTGCTGCGAGCGTCTGCACGATGCTGCGCGTGGGGATGACCGTCACCCGTATGCCGCGTTCGCGAGCTTGATCGGCGGCGACTTCGGCGACCGGGATGGTGTCTGCATCACTGGGCAGCACAACGACCTCTTCATGACCGTCGGCGGTGATGGCAGCCAGGATCTCGGCTGTGGACGGGCGGCGATCCGGTCGGCCGGCGACCACGGTGGCCGCGAACTCCTCGACGATGGACCGAACACCGGGGCCATGAACCTGAGCCACGACACCTCGGCCGGGGCGACGTTGAGCGACATCGACGGACCGTTGATCATCCCTAGCTCGTGCCTGGCCGGGCAGATACGTGACGCGCAGTGTGCGCGCGCGCACCAGGTCGTGCACCGCCTCGATCGTCTCGCCGGGATCATCGACGTGCACATGGACGCTCCACAATTCGGGGCCGCCGCTGACCACCAGTGAATCCCCTCGAGCATCCAGGGCCAGGCGCAGCCGATCGATCGTCGATTGCTGCGCCTCACACCAGAACATCACCTCGAAATCCCCGGTCTTGGCGGAATCGGTCGGTGATGGGTCTGCAGGCACGCCGGCTGGGAAGTCTGCAGGGACATCTGCAGGGACATCTGCAGGGACACGGTGAAATGAGCGCCCCTCGACCGGTGCGAAGCGGCGCCGCACCCCGCTCATCTCGTCGAGCAACGCGTCGTAGATCAGCACCAGACCCTGCGCGCCCGCATCGACCACCCCGGCACGAGCCAGCACAGCGAGTTGCTCCGTCGTGGCCGCCAGAGCCTGGTGCATCGCTTCAGACACGCGCAGCAACTGCCGGCGGACCGATACCGGATCGTCACCGGTCTGCTCGTCGCGCAGCCCCTCAGCCGCCTGCGCCGCTGCGGTGGCGACCGTGAGGATCGTGCCCTCGACCGGATGAGCGACGGCACTTCTGGCCCGGTCACTGGCTGCTCGCAACGCCCGGGCTAGATCCGCGATCGTCGTGATGCCGGGCGATTCCACCAGAACATCACAGATTCCGCGCAGAGCTTCGGCGGTGATGATCCCTGAGTTGCCCCGGGCACCCATGATGGCGGCGGTGCGAACAGCCTCGGTGATCTGCGACAGGTCACCTGCTCGATCAGGTTCCGGGCCCACCTGCTGGGCGACCTCCCAGCACGACTCCAGTGTCAAGAACATATTCGTCCCGGTATCCCCATCGGCGATCGGAAACACATTGAGCGAATCGATCGCCGATCGAGCGGTGCCCAGCGCACCGAGGGCGGCAGATAGCCACGACCGCACGCCGGGTGCATCGACGATGCCCGGCGCGCCCGTCTCAGCCGCGACATGCTCACCCATCCGGTCGCGTTCCTCCCTCGGGGACCGGTCGCAGGTGCCCTGCGGGAGCCCGGTCGCGTCCTGCACCCGCGGGTGCGAAGGCTCCACGGTAGCGCGAGAGTATGGGCCTCGGTGGGCTCCCGTGCTCGCCATCACCACCCGGTGGGCTATCCTTAGCGGTCGGTGTGAATCGCGCTCCCTGGGATTCCGCCCACTCGAGTTCGCGTCATTCGACCCCGAAGGAGAATTCCGTGGCTGCCACGTGTGATGTCTGCGGCAAAGGCCCGGGCTTCGGGAACAGCATTTCCCACTCCCATCGCCGTACACCCCGTCGCTGGAATCCCAATATTCAGACCGTGCGAGCCCTCGTGGGTCGCACCCCCAAGCGGATGAACGTGTGCACTTCGTGCATCCGCGCGGGCAAGGTCACCCGCGCCTGAGGTACCCGCTCAACGTTCCCCGGATCGCCCATCGGTCGGATCCTCCCCGCGGTCCAGGGCATCCCACATCGTGATCGCCGATGCATCGGCGCCAGGCGCCCCCGGCTTCGTCTCGGCTCCCCCGGCCCGCATGCCAGCGCCGTGGGGCTTGCGCTCGTAACGTGCCGACAGGCTCGGCCATCGGCGCCCGCGCACCGCGGTGACCGCCCCTGAGGCCATCACCGCCAACCCTGACAACGCCGCAACCGCCCACCAGGCATTACCCGACACTGCGAGCGCTTCGTCCCCGGCGAGCGCTTCATCGACCAGCGGCCCGCGGCTGAGGATGAACGTGACCGCCGGGACTCCCCCTGCTGCCCCCGCCAGCGCAGCCAGAATGCCGATCGCCGTCCGTCCCCATGTTCGGGTGGCCACGATCCCCGCCGCGCACGCCGCCGCAACCCAACCGGCTGCCGGTCCCGCACCGATGAGCATCGAACCGGTAAGGCTCACCAGCCGCGTCGGAGTCACCTCACCGCGGAAAACCGGCACCGTCGCGGTGATCCAGGTCGCGCCGTAGGCGACGATCATCGCGATAGCGGCAACGATGAGCACCGCGATCGTCACGCCATATTGACGCCGTGGATTCATCGACTGACGCCCCCCTCGGTGCCTCCGACGGTCGTCAGGGTCGAAGCCACGGCGATCGCCCGCAGAACCGCGGCTGCCTTCGCCTGGCATTCGCCGTCCTCGGCGACCGGGTCGGAATCCGCCACAACTCCGGCACCTGCCTGCACATAGGCAACGCCGTCCTTGAGCAGCGCTGTCCGGATCGCGATGGCCGTGTCCAGGTCCCCGGCGAAGTCCAGGTAGCCCACACAACCGCCGTACAGTCCTCGGCGCACCGGCTCGAGGTCATCGATGATCTGCATCGCGCGAGGTTTCGGAGCGCCGGACAACGTCCCTGCCGGAAACGTCGCCCGCAGAGCGTCGTAGGCAGTGCGTCGTTCGGCCAACTCCCCGACCACAGTCGACACCAGGTGCATGACATGCGAGTACCGCTCGACGGACATGAACTGCACGACCTCGACAGTCCCCGGCGCGCACACCCTGCCCAGATCATTGCGCGCGAGGTCGACCAGCATCAGGTGCTCGGCTCGTTCCTTCACGTCGGCGAACAGATCCTCGGCCAGTTCCTCATCCTGCTGCGGCGTGGTCCCGCGGGGCCGGGTGCCAGCGATCGGGTGCACCCGGGCCCGGCCCTCGGTCACTGTCACCAGAGCCTCGGGCGACGAACCGACGATGTCGAAAGCCACCTGCGGGTCGTCGGGGTCACTGGCCGGATCGGGCATCCGCAGTAGGTACATGTACGGACTGGGGTTGGTCGTGCGCAGGATTCGATAGACGTCCAAGGCGCTCGCCGAGGATTCGGCATCGAAACGCTGCGAGACGACGATCTGGAACGCATCCCCCGCTCGGATGTGCTCCTTGGCCTGCTCGACCGCGGCTCGATAGTCGGTGCTCGATGTGCGACGAGTCGGCTCATGAGTGGCGTCGACGCGAAACGTCGACACCGTTGACGGCGCGGCGGCTTCCAATGACGACTCCATCGCGTCGAGGCGGTGCACCGCATCGGCATAGGCCTCGTCGACTCGCGCATCGGTGGCGTCATAGTTGATGGCGTTGGCGATCAGCCACACCGTGCCATCCGCGTGATCGAGCACTGCGATGTCTGTGGCCAGGCAGAAGCCCATTTCCGGCACATGCACTTCCTGGGGGTTCGCGTCCGGGACCCGTTCCCACCGGCGGACCGCGTCATAACCGACGTACCCCACCATGCCCCCGGTCAGCGGCGGCAATCCCGCGGATCGTGGGGTATGCAAGAGGTGGAGGGTGTCGCGAAGGGCCGCGAGTGGATCACCGTCGGTTGGAACTCCGACGGGCGCCTGACCCCACCAGCGTGCTGCACCATCGACCTCGGTCAACATGGCGGTGCTACGAGCACCGATGAAACTGAAGCGGGAGAACGCCCGGCCGTGTTCGGCGGATTCCAATAAGAAGCTGCCCGCGCGCTCACCGGTGAGCTTTCGATACAGACCCACCGGCGTCTCTCCATCGGCGAGCAACCGACGAACGACCGGGATCACCCGTCGATCGCGTGCGCGCTTCCGGAATTCACCGGCATCAGGGACCGTCACACCGAGGGGTATCGACTGTGCGAAGTTCGGCGTCGGTGCAGCGGGATCTATCACGAGGATTCCGTCGGGGTGCGTCGATCGAAACATGATGTCGTCCCGGTGTGGCAGGCCGGCCCCACCTGGTCGACGAGCAGCAAGAGCGCATCGCCATCGCAGTCGATACGAATCTCGCGCACCGATTGCGTGTGCCCGGACGTCTCACCCTTGACCCAGTACTCCTGACGGCTGCGCGAGAAATAGGTGACACGACCGGTGCCCTGGGTGCGGCGCAATGCTTCGGCATCCATCCACGCCAGCATCAGTACCTCGCGCGACTGCGCATCCTGGGCGATGACCGGGATCAGCCCATCGGGCCCGAACGATGGCTCCACGAACAGAACATCCGCGGGTACGTCATCAGGAGAAGCCATAGCGCCATTGTTCCGGGAGGTCACGGCCGCTGCGGAACCGGCCTGACGACCACCCCTGATCGGGCGAGGGCGTCCTTGACCTCGGGGATGCTCACGACCCCGAAGTGGAACACGCTCGCCGCGAGCACAGCATCGGCTCCTGCCTGGACAGCCGGAGCGAAGTCCTCGGGCGCACCAGCCCCACCGCTGGCGATGATCGGCACCGCAACGACGTCGCGGACCGCGGTTATCAGTTCAGCATCGAAACCCGAACGCGTGCCATCGGCATCCATCGAGTTCAGCAGGATCTCGCCTGCCCCTCGGCGCGCTCCCTCGCGCGCCCACTCAAGAGCATCGATTCCCGTACCGACACGGCCACCATGGGTGGTCACCTCGAACCCGCTGTCGGTATCCGGGCATCGGCGAGCATCGACACTCAAGACGACGCACTGTGAACCAAACCGTTCAGCCGCTTCGTCGATGAGTTCCGGCCGAGCGATAGCCGCGGTGTTGAGGCTCACCTTGTCCGCGCCTGCGCGAAGGAGACGATCGAAATCCTCGACGCTGCGCACGCCACCGCCGACGGTCAAGGGAATGAACACCTGTTCCGCGGTCCGCCGCACGATGTCGTAGGTGGTCTGTCGATCACCGCTCGACGCGGTGATATCGAGGAACACCAGCTCATCGGCGCCCTCGAGGTCGTATCGCGACGCAAGTTCCACCGGGTCGCCGGCATCGCGCAGGCCGACGAAGTTGACTCCCTTGACTACCCGCCCGTCATCGACATCGAGGCAGGGAATCACCCGTGTAGCAAGAGTCACGGCTGCGGTGGGCCCCAGAAGAACAGATCGAAGCGTGGCTCGATCGCCGCCACCGCTTCGGCGAGGGTGAAAGCGTTCTCGTACAGGGCGCGGCCGATGATGGCTCCCTCGATGCCGTGCGTCACGAGATCTGCGAGTTTGTGCAGATCCTCCAGCCGTGCGATGCCGCCCGAGGCGATGACGGGGCGATCGGTGTGGTCGCACACCTTCTTCAACAGATGCAGGTTCGGTCCGTGCATCATGCCGTCCTTGTCGACATCGGTCACGATGTACCGCGCGCACCCGTCGGAATCGAGGCGGCTGATCGTCTCGAACAGGTCGCCGCCTTCAGATGTCCATCCCCGAGCCGCGAGGGTGTGGCCGCGCACATCGAGACTCACGGCCAGCCGATCGCCGTGGCGGTCGATCGCAGAACGCACCCAATCGGGGTTCTCCATGGCCGCGGTACCGATCACCGCCCGGGACGCACCGGTTGCCAGGGCTGCGTCGAGCGCCGCATCATCGCGGATGCCACCGGCGATTTCGACGTGAACATCGGCACCGACGGCCTCGACCACTCGGTGGATGACCGAACGGTTGTCACCTCGACCGAAGGCCGCATCGAGGTCGACCAGGTGGATCCACGGTGCGCCCTGCTCGACCCAGCCGCGCGCCGCGGCGACCGGATCGCCGTAATCGGTCTCCGTGCCGGCAGCACCCTGCACGAGACGCACGGCGCGACCCTCGGCAACATCGACGGCAGGCAGCAGGGTGAAGGCGGGCTTCTGCGGAGGTAGGGCCATGGGCGGTCACTCTACGGGGTCGACCGATCACACCCGCCCGAAGGACAGCACC
>JAGYOB010000358.1 GCA_018399515.1 Candidatus Nanopelagicales bacterium | reverse complement strand
TTGCGAGATGTCGCGCTGCTGGAGCTTCTCTACGGCACGGGTGCTCGCATCGATGAAGCCTGCGGTCTCGATCGAGATGATCTCGACCTCGCAGAGCGCACCGTGCTCCTGCGGGGCAAGGGGAGCCGGGAGCGGCTGGTTCCGCTGGGCAGCGCTGCCATCGGAGCCCTCGAGGCCTACCTTGTTCGGGGGAGATCGGTGTTCGTGCGTACCGCGAGCCCAGCGGTCTTCTTGAATTCCCGTGGGCGACGATTGAGTCGACAGAGTGCCTGGTCGGTGGTTTCGACGGCCGCAGATCGCGCGGGCCTCAGCCAGCGGGTATCGCCCCATACGCTTCGGCACAGTTTCGCAACGCATCTGGTGGAGCGTGGGGCGGATGTCCGGGTGGTCCAAGAGCTCCTGGGGCACGCCTCGGTGACCACGACGCAGATCTACACCCAGGTCACCGTCGACACCCTTCGGGAGGTATACGCCTCCAGTCACCCTCGAGCCCGCGATTCCGGAGCGTCGGACGATGGGTCAAGCATCGGTCTGGGATGATGCGCGGATGGATGCAGCAGGGGACGCCTCGGACGTGAAGGCGGGCGATCTTGGACCCACCGGGCGCCCATTGCCGGATTTTGGGATTCCCGGTCCGCTGGACAGCCATGGACCGGCCCGCATCATCGCGATGGTCAACCAGAAGGGTGGTGTGGGAAAGACCACCTCGACGGTCAACCTCGGTGCCGCCCTTGCCGAGTATGGCCGGCGCGTGCTACTGGTCGACTTCGATCCACAAGGGGCGCTGTCCGTCGCCCTGGGAGTGCCGGCACATCAACTCGAGCGATCGGTCTACGACCTGCTCATGGATGACTCGTGCACGATCGAGGACGTCACGGTGTCGACGACAGTAGATGGCTTGTCTCTCGTGCCCAGCAATATCGACCTGTCTGCGGCGGAGGTCGCGCTGGTCAACGAGGTCGCCCGCGAGCACGCACTCGCCCGAGCCCTTGCCCCGGTCATCGATGAATACGACTTCATCATCATCGATTGTCAGCCGTCACTCGGTCTGCTCACCGTGAATGCCTTGACCGCCGCGGATGGCGTGGTCATCCCGTTGGAATGTGAATACTTCGCCCTGCGTGGCGTGAAATTGCTGATGGACACGATCACCAAGGTGCGGTCCCGCCTGAATCCACGACTTCAGGTGATCGGAGTCGTCGCCACCATGTACGACGCGCGCACCCTGCACACCCGCGAGGTTCTGGCGCGTGCCGTCGATGCCTTCGGCGATGACGTATTCCATACGGTCATCAACCGGACGATCAAGTTCCCGGATGCCACGGTGGCCGGTGAACCCATCACATCGTTCGCCCCCACACATCCGGCTGCTGAGGCCTATCGTCAACTAGCTCGCGAACTGCTGACCCGGTGACATCCGTCGACACAGCGACCACCGAGTCCATATTCACGGTTACGGTCGAAGGCTTCGAGGGGCCATTCGATCTTTTGCTGTCCTTGATCTCCAAGCACAAACTCGAAGTCACAGAGTTGGCCCTGCACCAGGTGACCGACGACTTCATCGCGCATATCCGTGCCCAGGGATCATCGTGGGATCTCGACGAGGCTACGGAGTTCCTCGTTGTCGCCGCGACACTCTTGGATTTGAAGGCTGCTCGTTTACTCCCCAGCGGCGAGGTCGAGGACGAGGAGGATCTGGCTCTACTGGAAGCCCGCGATCTGCTCTTCGCGCGTCTGCTGCAGTACCGGGCGTACAAGCAGGTATCGGGAGTGTTCGCCGAACAGATGGGTCTGGCGGCACGGCTGATTTACACGAGAAAGTTATTGCTGCTATTAGTATTTCG
>JAGYOB010000357.1 GCA_018399515.1 Candidatus Nanopelagicales bacterium | reverse complement strand
TCCATATCTATGGCATGCAGGTGCTGATGAACGGGATGCTCGCCCAGGGCGTGACGGTGATCACGATGCCGCGGTTCGATCTCGAGCAGGCACTAACCCTGATCCAAGACCACCGGGTCACGCGTTTCCTCGCCGTGCCACCGATCGTGCTCGCATTCGCCAAGCACCCGATGGTGGAGCAGTTCGACCTGTCGAGTTTGAAGCAGGTGTTCTCCGGTGCCGCACCGCTGGGGGCTGAGGTTGCAGCCGAAGCCGCAGCGCGCATCGACTGCGAGGTCGTGCAGGGCTATGGCATGACCGAACTCAGCCCGGTAACGCACCTGACCCCGATCGGTGACTACAAGCCCGGCACTGTCGGGGTGACCGTCGGCAGCACCGCCTGTCGCATCGTCGATCCCGCGACGGGCGAGGACCAGGACGTCGGCGGCGAGGGTGAACTGTGGATCTCGGGACCCCAGGTGATGAAGGGCTACCTGAACAATCCCGAGGCCACCGCCGCGACCATCGATACCGATGGCTGGCTGCACACCGGGGACATCGCGGTCATCGACGCCGACGGGCACGTCTCGATCGTCGATCGGCTGAAGGAACTCATCAAGGTCAAGGGTTTCCAGGTCGCCCCGGCCGAACTCGAAGCGATGCTGCTCACGCACCCGGCCGTGGCCGATGTGGCGGTCATCGGGGTCGCCGACTCCGAATCCGGTGAGATTCCGCGCGCCTACGTCGTGCTCAAGCCCGATCAGCAGATCAGCGCTGCAGACCTGACCGAGTTCCTCACCGACCGGGTCGCGACCTACAAGGTGGTGCACGACATCGTCTTCACCGATGCGATTCCCAAGTCGGCCTCGGGCAAGATCCTGCGCCGGATGCTGCGCGATCAGGCCCGGGGCGAGACCTGATCGCTGCCCGACCACCCTTCGATTCCCAGACGCGCCCAAGACTGCTCGATGTGACCGGTGCTGCCTTCAGCAGGCATAATGGCCTTGACCAAAGGTCTATCGGGACGTGGGAGGACGTGGGGTGCGCGCGACAGCCAAGCGAGGCGTGATTGCCGCCGCCGCCCTCAGCCTGATCGTTCCCGGCTGGCTGACCGGTGTCGCCAATGCTGATGTCACTGCAACCGCTGATGTCACCGCAACCGCTGATGTCACGGCAACCGACGACACCGTCTCGACCACTCCGATCGAGCCCGAGCCGACCGAGCCTGAGCCGACCGAGCCCGAGCCTGAGCCGACCGAGCCCGAACCGGAACCGGAGCCGACCAAACCGACCAAACCTGCCAAACCTGCCAAGCCCGAAACCCGCGGGGTGAAGTTCGTCATCGACGGCGCAGCCGTCCGTCGGTCAGTGAAGACCGCACCGGGCTCGGTGGTGAGGATCGCTCGAGTTCATCCGGATTCGCAGGTCGAGATCGTCCACGCCCGTGATCCTCAGATCACCTTCGGCGTCCGCGAAACCCGCAAGTCCCGGGTGTTCCTCAGCCCACCGCTGCCGCCGAGCACCCCGGTGCGCATCATCGTCCGCGGTTCGGATGGCTCGATGGCGAAGGTGCGCGTGCGGACCCGGCGTGCGGCGAACACGTTCTCGATGTCGGTCAGCCCGACTGCCGGTAGCGGAGTCTTCGGTGCCGGCATCCCGTTGCGGGTCACCTTCAGTCGCCCGATCACCAACAGGGCCGCTGTCGAGCGGGCGCTCACGGTGGACTCCACGCGCAAGCTCGGTGCAGCATCCTGGCACTGGGTGTCCTCGACGATGGCGGTGTTCCGGCCCAAGAGGTACTGGCCGGGCAACACCACGGTGACCCTCAACGCTGATCTGCGAGCCGTCGAGGGTGCTCCGGGGTGGTGGGGCCCCAACGTCAGCCGATCATTTCGCATCGGCGACCAGGTGATCATCCGCACGAACTTCCGCAACCACACGATGACCTACATTCGTAACGGGAAGAAGGAGAAGTCCTTCCCGATCTCCGGTGGCAAGGCCGGCTGGGAGACCAAGAACGGCGTCAAGCTCATCACCACGCACGAGGAGCAGCGCCGCCTGGTGAACCCCGATCCCGTCGATGGTTGGGATGTGTTGACCAACTACGCGATGCGGCTGACCCAGGATGGCGAGTTCATCCACGACGCAACGTGGAACTACTACAACATCGGCCGCTACAACACCTCGCATGGCTGCACGAACATGTTCCTGTCTGATGCGCGGTGGCTGTTCAACAACACCCGCTTCGGCGACATCGTGGTCTCGGGTGGATCGTCGCGCAATGTGAGCAAGGGCGAGTATCTCGCCGGCTACTGGAACTATTCCTGGGCCGAGTGGACCGCCGGCTCCGCTCTGCGTAATCGTCGCTGATCTTCTCGTGCAGCATAGAAAAGGCCGCGCCCAAGGCGCGGCCTTTTCTATGTGACAGGTGGGCTAGCGGAGGGCGCAGAGGGTGTCGCGGAAGTTCGTCGGCACGCCTTCGCCGCCGCCATCGGCACACACGGCGTCACGCTGCTGCAGCGCCCAGAACTCGCCCTCGGCCTCGAACAACAGCACCTCGGTGCCTTGCACGCCATTGTCGTCGGTGCTGAAGGACACCAGGGCGTAGCCATCGGCGCATTCGAACTCGTTGAACGATGCGTAGGTATCGCCGGCGGCCTCCTGGGCCAGGTTCTCGAATGTTGCCTGATCGCAGGTGGCCGAACCGCCGCCACCATCGGCGTCATCGCTGCCGCCGCAGGCAGCCAGGCCCAACGCCAGGGCGGCTGCACCGGCAGCGATCGTCAGGGAACGGGTCATGGTCTTTGAGTGATTCATCATGCCGGCCACGCTAGGACATGCGTGGGACACAATCGCGACGACACTCACACATCCGACATGTCGTGATCAGATCGAAACCTGCCCTGTGCGCTACTCGCGCTCGGAACCGGCGACGATCTCCTCGGGCATGGCCTCGGTGGTGCGGATGGCGCGCCACACCCCCCAGGCGATCACGCCACCCACGAGCGGGGCGAGGATGAACAACCACACCTGGCCGAGTGCAGTGCCGCCCTCGAAGATCGCCGGGCCCAGCGAGCGGGCCGGGTTGACCGAGGTGCCGGTCAGGGGGATGCCGACGAGGTGCACGAGGGTCAGGGTCAAACCGATGGCCAATCCTGCGAATCCGGGGGCGGCGACCCGCTCGGTGACCAGCAAGATCACCAGCACGAATGCCGCGGTCAACGTCGCTTCGAGCACGAACGCACCGGCGAGGTTGATCGCGCCATTGTCATAGGAGTTCGTGCCCAGTGCGCCGGTGTAGTCAGTGACGCCGAACGATGACACGAACAGTGCGAGCAGACCGCCACCGGCGATACCGCCGAGGAACTGCACGATCCAATACCCGATCGCTTCGTTCGCGGGCATCCGCCGACCCAGCAGCATCGCAAGGGTGACCGCAGGATTGACATGGGCGCCGGAGATCGGTCCGATCGCATAGGCCAGGCCGAGCAGCACGAGACCGAACCCGAACGCCACACCCACCACACCGGAACCGGGTCCGTTGCCATCGGCTCCGACGAGGGCCGCGATGCCGAAGACGGCTGTGCCGACGGCCAGGAAGACCAACAGGAATGTGCCGATGAACTCGGCGATGAGCTTGCGGGACAGGGATGTAGCCACCGTTTCCTCCTCGAGTGAACCCCGGTGTCCGGGTGAGGCTCAGGTTAGAGGCCCGTGGTCATGGCGCAGAGCCGACACGCAAAGCCGACACGCAAAGCCATGTGACCATCGATGCGCAGGGCGTCCCCCGGGTGGGGGACAGTCCCGAGACCACGTTCGGTCATCCCCACCGTATGGTGTGCGGCTCACTCGTCATCTGAGCCGATCGACCAGGGTCGACCCCGGTGGACAGTCCTAGGACGGCCATTGCTCATCGATCCAGAACCACAGGCTCTCTCCGCTGAGGATGCGATCGCGGGTCGCGTCGAGCACATCGTCACTGTGCACACGTGGCGGAGATGAATTGACCCGCTCAGCGTGGGAGAGGTAGGCGACAGGATCGGCATCGGCACGCAGGTGCCGGCGCAGCGGGCCTCGGCAGACCGCGATCAGGTCGTCGTGCAACGTTCGGTGGCGCAGGCGCACGTCGATGCAGGTGTCGCGCTGATACGCCCCACGCAGATCATCGAG
>JAGYOB010000356.1 GCA_018399515.1 Candidatus Nanopelagicales bacterium | reverse complement strand
TCCCAGACCAGCTCCTTGTCGCATGGTGACAGAAGTCGGCGCGTGTAACACGTACGGTGTGGGAAATTCGATGTCAACATCGCAATCGGGCCCGATCCAATGCACCGTCTCGCGGTAGGTCGGGTGCTCATCAAGGTAGTACCAACGCACCGTGATGGTCTCTCCGGCGGGACCGGTTCCCATAATCACCACGGTTGCGTCCGACCCGCCATCGCGAGCCCAATGCGCGTAGTCAACGGTGGCCAGGGGTGAACCAAGAGCCCGCAGGACGGAAAACTCATGAATGATGCTGCCGAGAAGTACTCCTGCATACAGATCTTGGTAAGGACTGTCCGGTGCCCCCAGGGCCTCATCGAGCCCGACGTTGTTTTGCTGAACACCGTCGGCCGGTGGCGACTTGGTCCGATGCGCGAGTTCACCGGAAAGCAGCTGCCTTGCTTCGCTTGGATGGACTACCTCGATGTCGACCGCTCGACAAGGTTTGTCACCGATGAAGGCTTGTGCCTCGCGAACGGCCGGGTCATGGGTCTTCATGTATCCGACCATGAGCGCGCCACTACCTGTGTGGAGAGCCGCCCGAACCCGCTCCACTTCGGCTTGGCTGTAGGCAAGTGGCTTCTCACACAGCACGGCAAGGTCGTGACCTAGTCCGGTTATGACAGATTCCGAGTGCTGGCCGGAGTTCATCACCAATAGCGCGTCGACCGATTCGGACTCCAGCATTGACGACACGTCGTAGAAGTGCCGATCGTGGGGAATGTTCCAGCGATCTCCGGCGCGCTTCAAGGCAGCGGGATCCACATCGACCACCCCGGCAATTTCGAATAGATCGTCGCGGCGGGTGACGAGGGGAAGGTGCACCTGGTGGGCCACGGTCCCCAGGCCGATGAGGCCCAGCCTTATCGGCCCCGAACGTGGGGGAGTCGTCATGGAGAAAGCCTATGGTATCGATTACATATTTGCTGCCCAACCCCCTATGATTCGGTGGTGGTGGAGCGGGCAAAGCGGGCTCGGGCAGAGGCGAAAACCGCCATCACGATCAGTGAGGTCGCCTCCCGAGCAGGGGTCTCCACGGCAACGGTGAGCCGGGTCCTGGCCGGGTCGGACCGAGTGGCCGATGAAACCAGGGCGAAGGTGCTCGCCGTCATTGAAAGTACTGACTATCGACCCTCGGGGGTTGCACGCTCACTTCGGTTGCAATCGACATCAGTGGTCGGTTTGATCGTCACCGATATCCAAAATCCGTTCTATCCGGAAATTGTGCGAGGTGTAGAGGACACTGCGATCAGGAGCGGGCGGTCCACGATCTTGTGCAATGCATCCAACGATCTAGATCGGGAAATCGCGTACTTCAACCTGCTACTAGAACAACGCGTCGATGGACTGATCATCGCTTCGAGCGAACTGGTGCGGCGTCATTTGGATTTGCTACGAACGCTGAACATTCCGGTCGTCATTGCCAATCACGAGTACATCGAACCCGGGATTCCAGTAATTTCCACGCCCGAAGAAACGATGGGCTTCTTGGCCGCAGATCACCTGATCGAATCAGGCTATGACCCGTTGATCTACGTGGGCGGTCCCCAAGAAGGTCTGACCGTTGCACCTCGATATGAGGGCTTTAAGAAGAGGGCGGAGGATAGAGAGGTCCTTTTGATCCCTGGTGATGGAACTCTCGAAGCAGGACTGCGAATCGGGAACCAACTTGGGGCCGTTCGCCGGGGCCGAGTGGGCATTGCTGCTCACAACGACTTAACCGCGATCGGGCTGTTGCGCAGTCTGCTGAGTCTGGGTATCGAAGTCCCTGAGGATGTCGGACTAGTCGGGTGCGATGACATCCCTATCGCCTCGGTGGTCACACCCTCCTTGACCACTATTCGGCAGGATCAATATGAGATGGGATGCCTCGCGATGGAGACGATGCATCAGCAACTCATTGGCCTACCAGTGAAAGACGATCAACTCATGACAGTTGAACTCATCGTTCGGGAAAGCACCCGAAGAGAAGATCTAGGAAAGAGGCCGGTGACATGGTGAATGATGAGGATGTTCAGTGGTTGAAAGACGAGGCGATGAAGGCCTTGATCACTAACCGGCAAACGGGAACCGCTGAGTGGTGCGGATACGAATACGACTTCAGCTGTCCATCCAATGTCACCTACCCATTTCAGTGGTTTTGGGACTCCTGTTTTCACGTAGTTGCCCTGAGCCATCTGGATCCGGAAATGGCAAAACGAGAGATACGGTCACTGCTGGCAAATCAGCATGAGGATGGGTTCATCTCGCACATCACTTTCTGGCAGCGGGAGAAGTACGAGGCCGAGGTGGACACGTACGCGGTTGCTTTTCGTAACTACCGACTCACGGATGAAATGCAGCCCCCGCTCCTCACGCAGGCGATCAGTGCAATCATCGAAGCCGACCCGGATATGGACTTCCTGGCGGAAGTCCTGCCGAAGGTTTCACGTTTCTACGACTGGCTCAACACAGTGCGCGTGGATCCACGTGACGGTTTAGTGCGGGTCTTCCATCCCGACGAAACGGGTCTGGATCACAGTCCTAAGTTCGACGAATTGATGCGCGTTGAGGGTCCGGATCTTGAGGACTTCTCTGCTGCCTGGTATCGCCTGGCGGCCGAGTACGAAGTGGTCGATCGCGACCCCGTGCAGATGATGAATCTGGGGCTGTTTGTGGTCGCGGACGTCATGACGAACG
>JAGYOB010000355.1 GCA_018399515.1 Candidatus Nanopelagicales bacterium | reverse complement strand
GGCTCGCGTGCCGGTGATGGTGAAGGCCGTCGGGTGTTCGCCCAGGGCACGACGACGAACCTCGAGGGCCCGACGGTGCAGGCGCTGGTGAAACTCGCGGGTGAGTCGCGTTACCGCAGCGGATCAACCTGCACCGTGGTCGATGAAGCGTTCACTTGGACGCGCATCTCCAACCGCACGACCTACGTGTACTTCCAGACCGTCACCGATCAGGGCGACAAGGTCCGCTCGACGCGCATCACCACCCCCGGCCCCACCCGCTAACGCCACCACACCCCCGAATCCGCTCACCAGATGGCGGCCCTTTCATGAGCGAATGCCCGAAAGAGCGACCGTTTCGTGAGCGCATTCCCTGCCCGTAGGTTTCGTCCGTGATCGAGCGGGAATTAGGAGCGCTGCTGGGCGGCGAGCAGATCGCGGATCTCGACGAGCAGCTGCTCCTCGCGGGTGGGCTCAGGTTCGGCCTCGGCCTCGGCAGCCTGGCGGGCCTCGAGTCGCTGCCGATACTTGTTCACCGGAACGACGAACACGAAGTAGATGACCGCGAGGGTGATGAGGAACGTGATGATCGCGTTCACCATCAGCGAGAAGTTGATGATCTGACCGTTGATCTCGATCTGCCCGGCATCGACACCACCACCGAGCACAAGGTTGACCAGCGGGGTGATGAACGCCTCGGTGAACGCGGCGATGAGGGCGGAGAAGGCAGCACCGACAACGACAGCGACTGCCAAGTCGACGACGTTGCCGCGCATGATGAATTCGCGGAATCCTTTGACCATGCGCTCACTGTAGGACGGCGGACAGTTGACGGGTAGTCGCCACACCGGCCAAGTCTGTGGCTTCATCGGGGGACACCGCCAGCAGCACGAGAGATCCGGTCTGGGTGCCGAAGGTGGCCGGCGGGATGGGCCGGGTGATCACCCGCGCGTCGCGGGCGACGACCTTGGCCGAACCGTCGCTGGAGGCGGCGATGATGTCGACGACGTCACCGGGGGCGAGGAGGCCGGCAACCCCCGCGTCGGCGAGGCGAACCGGTGCGGCGACCAGGCCGCGGCCAGCTTCGGGACGGCTACCGAGTAGGCGTGAGGTGGTGATGACCTCACCGGTGATCACACCTGCGGTGACGACTTCGCCGGTGATCGTTGCTGGGTCAGCTGGTGCGCCCGGGGGACTCAGGTCGGCGGGGAACTCAGTGGTCGTGAGGTCATCGGGGGTGAGTGTCGTGCCGGCGGGGATATCGGTCGCGGCGATGACGACGGTGGTGGTCGGGTCGCCGCTATCGGAGACCGCACCGATGATGGCGAACACCGACAGGGCTGCGAGTGCGGCGGCGATCGGTCGGCGGTGTCGTTTGATGCGCCGACGCCACCGGTCGAGGTTGGGTTGTGTCGATAGGTCAAGCCCCATCCGGCGACGCTAACGCTGATTCGGGATGCGATGCGTTCGCTATCCACAGGCCCCTGTTGCCGCGAGTACCGCCGGGAGCGCGGACTTTCCGCGGAAAGACGGGTGAGGTGCCTCAGGGTTTGGTGGCGAGACCGGATTCGATCAACGACATCGCCTCACTGGGTACGCCGAATCGACGCATCGACGCGATCTCTTGGGAGGAGACAGTGAAACGCCGGTCTGTGCTGATGCCGAGTAGCTCGACACCGACGACGGTGCCGGTGGAATCGAGATCGAGATTGACCTGGTCACTGATCTCGACAGTCCGCTGAATCACACAGTCGCGCAGTCGCAGGTATGCAGCGCTGGCTTCATCGTCGAATGTGTAATCGATCATCGCCTCGCCACCTCCTCGACCCACATCACCGTCACCACGATCAACCG
>JAGYOB010000354.1 GCA_018399515.1 Candidatus Nanopelagicales bacterium | reverse complement strand
CCTCGCCGATGGCCGGGTCACCCGTCTGGGTCGGCGCACGGTGAAGGGAGTTGCCGGCTACGACCTCGCCGGTCTCGTCGTCGGCAGTGAGGGAACTCTGGGGATCGTCACGATGGCCCGGTTGCGCCTTCGGCCCATTCCGCCGCCGGCGACAACGGCCGTGGCGGTGTTCGCTGATATCGCCGCGGCGGGTCAGGCGGTCGAATCGATCATGCAGGTCGCCACGCCGAGTCTGCTGGAAATCATGGATCGGGCGACGATGGAGGCTGTCGAGTCCTGGCGGCCCAGTGGGTTACCGGCTGACGCCGGGGGATTGCTGTTGATCCAGTCGGATCTGCCGGAGGCCGCGGGGGAATCCGAGGCAGACCGGATGCTGCAGATGTGCCAGAGTCACGGTGCCAGCGAGGTCTATCGATCGGAGGATCCCGCACAGGCTGACGCGCTACTCGGGGCCCGTCGGATGGCGATCCCAGCGTTGGAGTCGCTTGGGGATTGGCTGCTCGATGACATCGCGGTTCCACGGTCGCGCCTGGCTGAAGCGATGGCCGCTATCGAGGGGATCAGCCACGCGCGTGGTGTGCTGATCGGCACGTTCGGTCACGCCGGTGATGGCAACCTGCATCCGACGATCGTCGTTCCGAGGGGGGATGAGGACGCTGCGGTGCGGGCGTTGGCGGCGTTCGACGACATGCTCGACCTCGCTCTGCGCCTCGGTGGCACGGTGACCGGTGAGCATGGCGTGGGGTTGCTCAAGCGCAGATCCCTCGCCGAGGAGCTCGACGAGCCGGCCCAGGATCTGCATCAGCGGATCAAAGCGGCCTGGGATCCCCAGGGAATCGTGAACCCGGGGAAATCGCTACCCCGATGGTGAGGGGACCGGGGGAGGAACTCCAGATCGTGGATGGTCGGGATCTCGGCCGCTGAGGAACTTCACGACACGGTAGATCGCGGCTCCGATCGGCACGGCGATCAGGGCTCCGATGATGCCCAGGGTGAGTGATCCGATGGCGATCAAAATGATGATGGCGAGCGGATGCAGGCTCACCGCCTTGCCCATGACCAACGGCTGTAGGACATCGCCGTCGAAAGAACCGACGATCACCGTCAGGACAACCACCAGGAGCGCGACAATCGGGCCGCGTTCGGCGAGGGCGATGATCGCCGCGAAGAACGTGGCGATGGGCGCACCGATGACGGGGATGAAAGCACCGAAGAACACGATCGCGGCCAGGGCCGGTGCCAGGGGTACCTGCAGGATCAGCAAACCAACGAAGACCAAGGTTGCGTCAGCCAGGGCAACGACGACTACTCCGCGGGTGTAACCCGACAGGGAGTCCCAGGCCAGGACACCGGAGGTGTTCACAGAGCTACGGGCCCGAGTGGGCATCCAACTCACGACGAAACCCCAGATGCCCTTCGGATTGGACATGAAGAAGATCACCGCGAAGATGAACACCGAGCCACCCAGCACGAGATCACCCAGTGATCCGAAGGTGGCCACTGCGAATGACTCGAGGGCGTTGGTGATCCACGTCTGAAGATCTCCGACATATTTGCTGAAATCGTCATTACTGATGTTCAACGGCGGGCCCGAGGCCCAGGACTGGATGTTGTCGAATGCTTTGGTGACGGCCTGTGCCAGAGACGGTCCTTCGTTGATCACAGAGCGGACCACAATGGTCAGAACCACGATAATGGCAACAGCGATGAAGACGATGGACAGGATGAGCGCGATCACCCGAGGCATGATGCGAGCGAAGAAGTCGCGGATCGGGCTAGCGAGAGCCGTGAAGAACGCGGCGAGGAACAAAGCGATTGCGACGACGGCTACCAGCCCGATGACGTACAGGATGGCGACCAGACCCGCGACGACGACGAGGACCCGCCACGTGATGCCCGCCCAGGAGATGAGACCGGGAGGAATCGCCCCCGCAGATTTCTCCGGTGCGGAAACGATGGGTTCCGATACGGAATCCGGTGGCGCTGGTCGGGCCGGAGGCAGGTCGGAATCAGACGAGGTCATGATCGGACGCTAACGCATGGTCCAGGCCGAGGAGTGCATTTGCGTCCTGCACGTTCACCCGGCGGGAAGCGACTAATCGATACGGACGCGACCCCGGGGCGTGTCGAACTCGCAGGCAACGAGTCCACGATCCTCGGAATCGACCCAGGTGACCTTGATGCCCTCGAGGCACTCGCAAACTTCGCCCTCGGTAACACCGAGCCATTCGCCCAGCGTGTGCGCATCACCATTCAGTTCCATCGAGGCCAGACGGATATCGCTACCCGATGCGGCGGGATGTTCGCTCGTGGTGAGCCACTGGACGAAGAACGGTACCTGGGGGTCGTCGAGCAGGTCGAGGACGCCGATTTGACGCCAACGCAGGTCGACACCATCGGGGCGAATCCGGTGCCCGTCGACACTGAGGCGTCCGAGACGGTCTTCCACGGAGGCGATATCGGCCACACCGACGACCCAACCCAGCCAGCCGCCTCCTTCTTCGGCTCGGCGATGGACGGCACGACCGAAAGGTGCCTTCTCGGCGGCTGGGTGATCGAGTGCGGCGACGACCTCGATATAGCAACCGTCGGCGAGCGGTAACACGAAATTGCGCGTACCGAATGCGGGGTGCAGCCCACCGTCGTGAAAGCCTGCGCCGAGGTCGGCGCCGATGCGCTGGACGACCTCGGCGAGTTCGCCGGGGCTACACGCATACGAGATGTGATCCAGTCGCATAGGCCCATCCTGCCCCCTGAGGATTCCGGGGCCTGTCGCACCCCCCGATCACCTGCGTAGCCACGATCGAGTTAACGAAGGTTCACATCCACTGGACACGATAGGTTCTGGGCTGATCGGTCCGGGATGCCTCCCGGACGCCCTTCCACGACGAGGAGCCGATGTGGCCGAGTCGCCATCGACGCCCAGTCCCTCCGATGATGCTCCGAGGGGATCTGCCGCGACCGCACCGGCCCCGGGAGGTCTGGATAAGAAGAAGTCGATCATCCTGGGTTTGATCGGGCTGGCATTCATCGTGCTGATCTTCTGGAAGGTCATCCCAACGATCGGCAGTTATTCCGAGGCGTGGGATGCGTTGCAGAACATGGGCTGGGGCTCGGTCAGTCTGATCGTGATCGCCGTTGTCGTCTACCTCGGCGTTTATGGGTTCACGTTCATGGTCGCCGTGCCCGGGCTGCGCTTCTGGCAAGGTCAGCAGGTCAACCAGGCCGCGTTCGCCATCAGCAACGGGGTTCCCGGTGGCGGTGCAGTGGGCCTGGCCGTTCAGTACGGGATGCTCACGTCGTACGGAACGACACCGGCTGCCACCACTGCGGCGATCACAGCTGTCGGACTCTGGGGGACGTTCATCACCCTCGGCTTCCCGATCATCGGTGTGCTCGCTCTCATCGCCGGTGGTGGTGGCGGAGCGGCGTACCTCACAGTCGCCCTCATCGGTCTGGCGGTGCTCGCCGCTGCAGCCGTGGTCCTCGTGCTGGTGATCCGTAGCGAACCCCTAGCCCGACGCATCGGCACCTGGGGCAACGCATTGATCCGCCCGATCGGACGCCGAGTCAAGAAGTTGGCCGATGTGGACCTGGTTCCGGCGATCGTGCACTTCAGGACGAGCATTCACGATGTCGTCGTTCGACGTTGGGCGCTGCTCACGCTCGCGCAATCGGGAATCTTCATCACGCAGTTCTTCATCCTGTACGTCGCCCTTCGCGGTGTCGAAGGCTGGGACCAAGCAGGCACCCCGATCCTGGTCGCTTTCGGTGCGTTCGCGATCAGTCAGGTGGGCCTGATGATTCCGATCACGCCCGGTGGAGTGGGCACGGTGGATGCCTTCATGATCGCGATCTTGACCGGTAATGGCACAGCCGATGGTGCTGCGACGGCGGCCGATCTCGTGTGGCGCGCGTCGTCGTTCGTACCGCAGATCGGGATCGGTGTGATCGCTTTGATCCTGTGGTATCGCAGGGCAGGGCGCACCTTTGCCGCGAAATCCACAGATGCACCGGGTGGATCGAAGAAAGCCGGTACAGCCGCTTCGAATGACGCCTCCCCGGAGTAGAGAATGAGTTCGTCACCACTTCCGCGTCGATACGTCGCCCTGGGTGACAGTTTCACCGAGGGCCTCAATGACGACATCGGCATGGACGGTCGGTATCGGGGTTGGGCCGACCGTGTTGCTGCGCGGCTCGACCAAGCATCTCCGGGCCTGCT
>JAGYOB010000353.1 GCA_018399515.1 Candidatus Nanopelagicales bacterium | reverse complement strand
TGCGCAGCGACGTGTATTGGAAGATCATCCGCTGGGATCGCTCGACCGGGTTCTCCACGCGCATGGACAAGGTGCGCGGGCGCCCTGCCCGCGAGGAGGTCGTGCAGGACATCGAGGTGCCCGTCGACCGACTCGCCGAGTTCCTGGACTTCTTCCACACCGAGGTGGGCATCGAGCCGATCTGGGTGTGCCCGCTGAAGCAGCGCGATCCCGAAGTGCGCTGGCCGCTGTATGAGTTCGACCCCGAGGTGACGTACGTCAACGTCGGTTTCTGGTCGACGGTGCCGCTGCCTCGCGGGGTCGATCCGGCCGAGGGGCGGGTCAACCGGCGCATCGAGCAGGTCGTGACCGAGATGGATGGCCGCAAGTCGCTGTACTCCTCGGCCTACTACTCCCCCGAGGAGTTCGGTTCGATCTACGGCGGGGACACCTATGACGAGGTCAAGGCGGCCTACGACCCCCAGGGGCGACTGCTGGGGTTGTACGACAAGG
This sequence comes from Candidatus Nanopelagicales bacterium, assembly GCA_018399515.1. Classification (GTDB taxonomy): domain Bacteria; phylum Actinomycetota; class Actinomycetes; order S36-B12; family S36-B12; genus M55B157. Next base: position 6,171 of record JAGYOB010000353.1, on the reverse strand, counting down.
TCGTGCGCCGCCGCTGAGGCCAGGAGTATGGTTTTCCGCCATGGATCTTGCACGCGCCTTCGCCCTCGTCGTCCCCCCAGAACGCGGAGTCGGGTTTCGCGCCTACGACGGATCGAGCGTCGGGATGGACGGCGCCGAGGTGTCCTTGGAAATCAAGAATCCTCGCGCGGTGCAGTACATCGCCGGTTCACCCAACCAGTTGGGCCTCTCCCGGGCCTATGTCAACGGCGACCTGGAAATCCACGGCGATGCCTACGAGGCATTGCGCCGGATGTTCCCGCTGCCACTGGATCACCTGTCGGTGGCGGACAAGGCGAGGTTGGCGCGCGAGTTCGCTTCGTTCGCACTCGCCCGACCCGAACCGCCTGCCCTGGAGCGGCGCCTGCGCGGCAAGCGGCATTCGAAGGGTCGCGATGCCGAGGCGATACACCACCACTACGACGTGTCCAACCGGTTCTACGCCCATGTGCTCGGCCCATCGATGGCGTACACGTGCGCGGTATTCCCCACCGCGGATGCGTCCCTCGAAACCGCCCAGGAAGAGAAGTTCGACCTGGTGTGTCGCAAACTCGGGCTGCGTCCAGGAATGCGGCTGCTCGACGTGGGGTGCGGCTGGGGCGGCATGGTGCTGCACGCGGTGAAGAACTACGGCGTGCACGCGATCGGGGTGACGCTGAGCAAGCAGCAGGCGCAGTGGGGCCAGCAGGCCATCGAGGATGCCGGCTTGACCGACAGTGCCCAGATCCGGTTCAGCGACTATCGCGATGTGCACGAGACCGGCTTCGATGCGGTCAGTTCCATCGGGCTGACCGAGCACATCGGCCGGGCGAACTACCACTCCTACTTCACGTTCCTGCTGTCGCGGCTGCGCCCCGAGGGTCGTCTGCTCAACCACATGATCACCCGGCCCGACGGCTCCGAACCGTCGCATTACCGGCGGTCGTTCATTAATAGATACGTGTTCCCCGACGGTGAGTTGTCCTCACCGGGCTTGATCATCAGCGCGATGAACGACGCCGGGTTCGAGATCCGTCACGACGAGAACCTGCGCGAGCACTACGCCCTCACCCTCGCCCGGTGGTGCGCCAACCTCGAGGCGAACTGGGACACCTGCGTCGCCGAGGCCGGATTGTCGACCGCACGGGTCTGGCGGCTGTACATGGCCGCGTCGCGCCTCGGGTTCGAGATCAACACGATCCAGTTGCACCAGATCCTGGGCGTGAAACTCGGCGAGAACGGCAGGTCGGGGATTCCCCTGCGCGTATCCGGCGAAGCATGGGGCCGCATGCCCGACGCGTGAACAGGCTCGATGCGTTATCGAGGTTGTTCGATCCTTGTTCAATGCACGACTTTGGCGTTTCCCCACCGGTTTGGCTCCACAACCTCTAATGTCGGCTTCACTACATTCGTCGTCCCCCGGAGGTAGCCGGTGACCCTCAGCCCGGATGTTCCCACCCAGACCGACCCCCTCGACCAGATGCTGGCCGACCCCGAAGTCCGTGAATCGCTGGCCATGATCGTGGCCAATGCGCCGACGCTGGCAGCCCTCGCCTCCATGGGCACCCTGCTGCTCGAGCGCGGCCCGGAGATCACCGACAACATCAATGCGAGCATCCGTCAACTGCGTGCGGACTCCGAAGACGGCGGTCCGGGGAGAATCGGTGAGGCCATCGGGTCGCTGGCTGAGCTAGCACCGCTCGCACCGGTCCTGGCCAGTCGAGCCGACTCCATCACCGGGCTCCTCGATTCAGCTGTCCTTCGCCCTGAGGTCGTCGAGGTCATCGGGCGATTCGGCGAGGCCGCAGTGGCAGCCGATCAGGCCACCCGAGGCCAGCAGGTGCAGGTTGGCTCGGTCTTCGCGCTCCTGCGCGAACTGAAGGACCCGCAGGTTCAGGAGACGCTGGCATTTCTCATCACCTTCGCCAAGTCCTTCGGCCAGAAGCAGAGCCGGGCGGGTGCCTGATTCACGATGCACGAACTGTCCGTCGCGCATGCCATCGTCACCACCGTGGTGGAGGCGCTGCCCGCTGAGCCACCGCGGGTGAACGAGGTGCGGGTGCGGATCGGCGCGCTTTCAGGTGTCGTCCCTGACGCGCTGCAGTTCGCCTACGAGGTCGCGGCCGACAGCACGCCGCTCGCCGACGCTGTGCTCATGATCGAGCGTGTACCCGTCACCGTGCACTGCTCGTCCTGCGAGCGCGATACGACACTCGAGGGCACGACCGGTTTCGCCTGCTCCCAGTGCGGCCAACCCACAGCGGACATCATCGCGGGCAAGGAACTCGAGGTAACCCAGATCGTTCTCGATGAGCCGGTGGTCACCGGGGGGCGTGTATGAGCCGGATCCTGGATCTGAAGAAGGGCATCCTCGCCAAGAACGACACCCTCGCCGCGACCCTGCGCCAGACTTTCGATGAGGCCGGGGTCGCCGTCAGCAATTGGGTGTCCTCCCCGGGGACGGGCAAAACCGCTCTCCTCGAGGCCAGCCTGGGCCGGGCAAGGGATCGTGGCCTCACGGTCGCAGCCCTCGTCGGCGACTGCGCCACCGATAACGACGCCCAGCGCCTCGCCCGCTCAGGGGCGCCTGTTCGCCAGATCGTCACCGAGGGCATGTGCCATCTCGAGGCAGACATGATCGCCGGCCACCTGACCGGCTGGGATATCAGCGACCTTGACCTCCTGATCATCGAGAACGTCGGCAACCTCGTCTGTCCGAGCGGCTTCGATCTCGGAGAAGACACCCGCGTCGCGCTGTTGAGCGTGACCGAGGGTGAGGACAAGCCGGTGAAATACCCCCATATCTTCCAATCCGCGGATGTCGTCGTGGTCACCAAAACCGACCTCGCTACCGCCGTGGAATGGAATCGGGAGGCCGCCTTCGCCGCAGTGCGGGCGACAAACCCGAATGCACCTGTGATCGAGACCTCGGCCCGCACGGGGGCGGGACTCGACGAGATCCTCGATCACCTCCTCGCCGGGGCGGCCGCTGCGGCGAAACAGTTCACCACACAGGAGGCACCGTGACATCCGTGCTTTGGTTCCAGGGTGGAGCCTGCAGCGGCAACACCATGTCATTCATCAATGCATCCGAACCCTCGGTCGTCGACCTCATCGTCGACTTCGGGCTGGAGATCGTCTACCACCCGACCCTGTCCATGGAGTTGGGTAAGGCAGCACAGGACATCTTCTGGTCCTACGCCAAGGGCGAGAAGGAGATCGACATCTTCGTCTTCGAGGGCACCGTCATCGAAGGCCCGAACGGCACCGGACGTTATGACATGTTCGCTGAGCGCCCGATGATGGAATGGGTTCGCGATATCGCACCGAAGGCGGGCATCGTCGTCGCCATCGGTGACTGCGCGACGTGGGGTGGCCTGCCTGCCGTGCCCCCGAACCCCTCAGAGAGCCGTGGCCTGCAGTTCGATCGGGGCGGCGCCAAGGGTGGCTTCCTCGGACCGGACTTCACCTCCAAACTCGGTCTTCCGGTCATCAACATCCCCGGTTGTCCAGCCCACCCCGACTGGATCAGTCAGATCATCGTCGCCCTGGCCGCCGGGCGCGCTAAGGATCTCGACCTCGACGAGATGCACCGACCGCGGACGTTCTTCACGACGTTCACCCAGACCGGCTGCACCCGCGTGCAGTTCTACAACTACAAGCAGGATCCGCCGAGTTTCGGCCAGGGGATGCGCACCGGCTGCCTGTTCTATGAGTTCGGGTGCCGCGGCCCGATGACGCACTCGCCGTGCAACCGCATCCTGTGGAACCGGCAGTCCTCCAAGACCCGCGCCGGTCATCCCTGCACCGGATGCACCGAGCCTGGCTTCCCCTTCGGAGACCTCGAGCAGGGCACGGTCTTCAAGACGCAGAAGGTCGCCGGCGTCATACCCAAGGACGAACCGACCGGCATGGACCCCGCCTCCTACATGGCACTGGCCGGACTGTCGCGCGCTGTGGCACCGCAGTGGTCTAAAGAAGACATGTTCGTCGTCTGATCACCCACCGAGCGAAACTGGAGAACCATTCATGAGCACCATGGACCTCAATGTCAGCCCGCTCGGGCAGGTCGAAGGCGACCTGGATGTCCGAGTGACCATCACCGACGGAGTTGTCACCGACGCGTGGACCACCGCGGCGATGTTCCGCGGTTTCGAGATCATCCTGAAGGGCAAGGATCCCCAGGCCGGTCTCATCATGACCCCGCGCATCTGCGGCATCTGCGGTGGTAGCCACCTGTACAAGGCCTGCTATGCACTCGACACGGCATGGCAGACATATGTGCCACCGAACGCGACCCGGGTCCGCAACATCGCCCAGGCCTGCGAGACGCTACAGAGCATCCCGCGGTGGTTCTACGCGATCATGGGACCCGACCTCACCGCCGCGCAATATGCAAGCGCGCCCGGCTATGAAGAAGCCAGCCGCCGTTTCGCTCCTTATGTCGGCACGTCGTACCAAAAGGGCGTGACGATGTCACAGTTGCCGGTGGAGATCTACGCGATCTTCGGTGGGCAGTGGCCGCACTCGTCGTTCATGATCCCCGGTGGCGTGATGTGCGCCCCGACCCTGAGCGACGTCACCCGCTCGCTATCGATCCTCGAACACTGGGGGCGTGAGTGGCTCGAAAATGAATGGCTCGGTTGCTCCGTCGATCGGTGGCTGGAGAACAAGACCTGGGACGACGTCCTGGCATGGATGAACGAGAACGAGTCGCAGTACAACAGCGACTGCGCCTTCTTCCTGCGCTGGGCTCAGGAGATCGGATTGGACAAGTACGGCGTCGGCTACGACAGCTACCTGGCGACGGGCACCTTCTTGGATCCTGATCTGTACACCAACCCCACCGTCGATGGACGCAATGCCGCCCTGCAGTCACGCGCCGGGATTTACGCGAACGGGCAGTACTTCGACTTCGATCAGGCTCGAGTCACCGAGGACATCACCCACTCGTTCTTCAAGGGCACCGGTGCGCGACACCCGTGGGAGGGCGTTACCGATCCGATCGATCCCGCAGAGGGTGAGAAGCAGGGCAAGTACACCTGGGCGAAGGCACCGCGTTATGACGTGCCGGACCTCGGCTACGTGCCTCTCGAGGTCGGGCCGCTCGCCCGCCAGATGGTGGCCGCTCGTCCGGATGCCGCTGCACATCAGGACTACGACCCGTTCATCAAGAACGTCATCGACCAGATCGGGCCGAGTGTCATGACCCGGGTACTGGCACGCGTTCATGAAGCACCGAAGTACTTCAAAAACGTCCAGCGCTGGCTCAATGAATTGGACCTGCATGCGGACTTCTACACCAAGCCCGCGGAATTGGCTGAGGGCAAAGGCTTCGGAGCCACCGAGGCCGCGCGCGGCGCATTGGCCGACTGGATCGTGATCGAGAACGGAAAGATCGCGAACTACCAGGTGGTCACTCCCACAGCGTGGAACATCGGTCCTCGCGATGGTGAGAATGCGGTCGGCCCGATGGAGAAGGCGTTCATGGGAACCCCCATCGAGAACCCGGACTTCCCGGTCGAACTCGGTCAGGTCGCCCACAGCTACGACTCGTGCCTGGTGTGCACAGTGCACGCCTACGACGGCAAGACTGGAAAGCAGTTGGCCCAGTTCCGCATGGGTGGAGGCTGATCCGCCCTGTTTGCGCCTCCCGACACCGACACGCTCATCGTCGGGTGCGGCAACCTGCTGCGTGGTGATGATGCCGCAGGCCCGGTCCTGGTTCGGCTCCTTGCGGAGAAGGGCTTGCGGCCGGGCGTGCGGCTCATCGACGGTGGAACCGCCGGCATGGACGTCGCCTTCGCGATGCGTGGAGCCCGCCGCGTCATCCTCATCGACGCATCCACCATCGGAGTACCACCCGGGACGATCCATCGCGTCCCCGGCGAGGAACTCACCGACCTGCGACCGCCTGAGGGCAATCTGCATCGATTCCGCTGGGATCAAGCTCTCGGCTTCGCCCAATGGCTGCTGAAGGATGACTACCCCGAGGATGTCACCGTATGGCTCGTCGAAGGAGAGACGTTCGAGGTCGGTGAGCCCCTTAGCGAATCCGTCCAACAAGCGATCGAGCAGATCGCAGACGAGATCGCCCATGACGTCAGCCAACAGCCCCTTGAACGGGAGGCTGATGGGTGACCGAAGACCGCGAGGGCTGGCAGCCGCCGATGG
>JAGYOB010000352.1 GCA_018399515.1 Candidatus Nanopelagicales bacterium | reverse complement strand
CTCCTGGGCCCAGGAGATCTCCGCACAGGGAGTACCGATTCAAAACAGCGGCTCAGCGGGAGCGATCGTTGACCTGGTCGATCCGGGAACCGACCTATCGACGAGCGAACTCGCCATGGGCATGGTGCAGCCGGTCTCGCAATTGGGATCGCAACAGGTTGCCAGTGGTGACCTGCAGTTCTCGGCCGATGGATCGCTGACGATCTATGTCGGCCCGACGTTGCCGGACGGCGCCCCGGCCTCGAATTGGATCCCGACCCCGTCCACCGCTCTTTACGAACAGTGGTATCCCGGACAGGAACTGTCGACTGACATTCGGGTGATGTTGCGGATGTACTACCCGACTCTGGGTTCGACTCCACCCTCCATCCTGCCGGATTCCTCGGGGGAAACGACCTACGTGCCCCCGGCCTTGGTGGTTATGCCCATCGCTTGACGCCGGGTGCGTTCACCGCTGACGACGAGCGCAACTCCACCGAGGACGAACAGCACCCCGAACACCACATCGGAGGACACGACCTCTCCAAAGACGATCACACCGAGAACGACGGCCACGGCCGGATTGACATAGGCATAGGTCGTCACGAGCGACAGCGGAGCATGCCCAACGAGCCAGGTGAACGCGGTGTAGGCGAGCAGTGAACCGAACACGATCAGATACAGCAAACCAAGCCACGATGACATCGTCACGCTGGCGATGTCGATGCGCTCACCACTGACGGCACCGGCGATCATCAGCACGATCCCTGCAACGAGCATCTGATAGGTGGTGAACACCAGGGTGTTCGACGGGGTTGGCAATCGCGGAGACAGCCAGGAACCCAGGGCCCACAGGAATGTCGAGCACACCAGCGCGATCGAGCCCGCAACGATCGCGGTGCCATCGGCAGCGGGACCTGATGCGGGTGGGCTGATGCCCCCGGGCGCCAGGATCACGGCGAGGCCGATCAGTCCGACACCCACTCCGACCAGGGTGAGCGGCCGTGGCCGATCGCCACTGATGAGTCGGATGATCACCACCCATAGCGGGATCGTCGCCACGATCAAGGCTGCGATGCTGGTGGGGACGTGATTGGCGACGATCGATACGGTGCCGATGCCGGTTGCCAACAGCATCACACCGATCAACGCGGATGCGCCGGCCTCGCGCCGCGAGACTTTCAGGGTGCGCGGGCCTCGGGTGATCGCGACGATCACGGCCATGGCGAGTGCGGCGATGAAGAACCGGATGCCGCTACCGATCAGTCCGGGCAGGGACTCGATCATCACGGCGATCGCGATGTAGGTCGAACCCCACACGATGTACACGACGACCAATGCCGACCACACCCGCACCGCGGACGGTGGTGCCGAACTAGTGGAGGCGGGGGTCGCCGACGATGTGGTGGCCATGGCAGGCGCGAGACTAGGCCCTGCCCTCGAAGTGGTGCGGCAGCGGCCACCCCGCCCGGGAAACCGGATGCACAACGTGCGGCGCGATTACTGGTGTGGTCCGCGGTAAATCGGGACCAAAGTCCCGGTGAATCCGGACTGATGACGCGGGTGCGGGGCGGATCCGCAGAGGATGCTGGGCGCCATGGAGGCCCTAGACCTTGCCCGTTGGCAATTCGGCATCACCACGGTGTATCACTTCCTCTTCGTCCCGCTGACCATCGGTGGGGCGTTCTTCGTCGCGGCCTTCCAGACCGCGTGGGTGCGCACCGGCAACGTGAAGTACCTGCAGTTGACGAAGTTCTTCGGCAAGCTCTTCCTAATCAACTTCGCCATGGGTGTCGTGACCGGCATCGTGCAGGAGTT
>JAGYOB010000351.1 GCA_018399515.1 Candidatus Nanopelagicales bacterium | reverse complement strand
TGATGAGAGGTGATCGCTCGTGGCGAGCGACGAGATGCGTTTCGATCCGATATTCAGTCAGCGAGCAGAGGCCAAAACAGGGTCGAGCCTGTCTTTCCCCGAAGAGCAGATGCTGCCGCCGACGGCGTATCAGATCGTGCACGACGAGATCATGCTCGACGGCAACGCGCGCTTGAACCTCGCGACGTTCGTGGGCACCTGGATGGGTGACTATGCCGACCGCCTGTATGCGGAGTCTTTCGACAAGAACATGATCGACAAGGACGAGTACCCGCAGACAGCGGCGATCGAGGAACGCTGCTGGCGAATGCTCGCCGATCTATGGCATACCGATCCCGAAGGTGCCATGGGCACATCCACGATCGGCTCCTCCGAAGCGTGCATGCTGGGCGGGCTCGCGCTGAAGCGGCGGTGGCAGCAGGCCCGGCGTACTGCCGGCAAGGACACCTCGAAGCCCAATCTGGTGATGAGCTCGGCGGTCCAGGTCGTGTGGGAGAAGTTCTGCAACTACTGGGATATCGAGCCGCGGTACGTCCCGGTGACCGACGAGCACCCCTGCCTGGACGGGGCGAACCTCGCCGACTACATCGACGAAAACACCATCGGGGTGATCGCCATCATGGGGGTGACCTACACCGGTGTGTATGAACCTGTCACGAAAATCGCTGCTGCCCTCGATGATGTCCAAGCGAAGACGGGCTTAGACATCGCTATCCATGTTGACGGTGCGTCCGGGGGCATGGTGGCGCCGTTCTTGCAGCCGGAGATCGAATGGGATTTCCGCGTCCCTCGCGTCCATTCGATTTCCACATCCGGCCACAAGTACGGACTGGTCTATCCCGGGGTCGGCTGGGTCGTGTGGGCGAAGGAGGAGTACCTGCCTGAGGACTTGGTCTTCAAGGTGTCCTACCTCGGCGGAGAGATGCCCACACTCGCACTGAATTTCTCGCGTCCGGGAGCCCAGGTCGTACTGCAGTACTTCACGTTCTTGCGGATGGGTCGGGATGGCTATCGACGAGTTCATGAAGCGAGCCAACTGGTAGCCAAGAGCATCGCGACAGCGGTCGGGAATATGCCTGAATTCGAGGTCATCGCTGACGGAAGCGACATCCCGGTCGTCGCCTGGCGATTCGCGGACGGGGTGAGCAAACCGTGGACGTTGTTCGACCTGTCTGATCGATTGCGGGCCAAGGGATGGCAGGTTCCAAGTTATCCACTGCCGGACAATCTCTCGGACCGGACCGTCCAGAGGGTGGTGGTACGCAATGGGCTGGGTGAAGAACTCGCCACTTCGCTGATCGACGATATTCGCGCGGAGGTCACCACGCTGAACACGTTGTCTCAGCCCCTACCGTTCCCGACGAAGACCGGATATCGCCACTGACGGTTCACCACTGACGCTTGCCAGCGGCAAGGACGCGCTGCATCAGGATCTCAGCGAACCACGGCTCGAGATCTCTGCTGATGTGCACCCCGTCGGGTCGGATAGGGGTTCCGTCGAACTGGGTGGTCGCGCATGGCGGGCCGGTCGGGCACAGCACGTCATCGAGGACGACCAGATCGACCCGGGGCAGATCCGCTGCAATACGGGCGTACACCGATCGCAGCCAGGTGAAGGAGTCGATGTGGGACGCGCTGGCTGCGCAGTCGGCTGCTTCGGGTTCGCGGGCGCATGGGCCTATCGTCGCTGCGGCCTTGGGAACGGGCTGGACGATGAGCAGATTGGCGCCCCCTGCTGTCAGCCTCTCCGCTGTCGCCTCGATGGCTCTTTCCATCAGCCGGCGATGCTGGGTGGTTCCCGCGAGGATCGGCTCACCGTCATCGGAGCGGATTCCGTAGCGCTCCCTGTTGGAATACCAGACCACGGTGTCCGGCGAATGCTCAGCGAGTGCACCGTCTTGGAGTGCCACGGTGTCGGTGCACCGTCGTGACCAGGTGAAGGGTGAGCCGTCGCCGTCGAGTTGGAACAACCCCACGACTGAACACCCGCCGAAGGCGAGCGGAATGATGCGCGTGTCGCTGCCCGCTGCTACCGCGCCAAGTTCGGACATGACCTCCCGAGGAACAGAGTCCCCGACGACGAGCAGGGTTCGACTGTCAGCGCTCATGCTGCCCAGGAGGTGATCGGCCGCCTCGACCTTAGACGTCGGCGAGGCCTGATCGGCGTCTGCGGAAGAGGACACCGTAGCCAGGATCAGCATCGCTGCGGTGAACGCCAAGGTGGTGGGTACCGCCCACCACCAAGCGCGGACATTGATTTTCAGATGACGCCAACCCCCTCGCCGAATCGGTCGCTCGATGGCGTAGTACGACACTGTCGCGGCCGCGAAAGTGGCCACGACGCGCACGGTGTCCAACATGAGGCCGTCGAACGGGGTGGTCGCGGGAGTCAGCCACACGATCATCGGCCAGTGCCACAGATACAGGCCGTAGGAGATCACGCCGATCCACCGAAGCACCGGGTTTCCCAGGATCGCGCCTCCGGTGGGTCGATGCAGCATCAGCGTCACGAGCAGCGTGGCGGTCACGATGCTGAACAGCACGGAACCGCCCTGGTAGTACGCCAGGCTCTGGGGGGAGAGCACGACCATGCTCCCGGCGATGATGATCGAGCTCCCGACGATCACAGCCGTGACGCCATGCGGTGACGAAGCGCGATGCTGGCCGCGGGGTCGACGGCTGATCACCAGTGCAGCGATCGCCCCGATGATCAACTCGTGAATCCGGGTGAAGGTGCCCAGGTACGCATCATTCAGAGCCCCCGCCGAGGCCGTGCCCCACATCAAAGCTGCCGAGACGACAGCAATCGCGATCGAGGAACCGATCAGCACAGTGCGATGCCTGCGCGCCAAGAGGAGCAGGACGAACACCGGCCACACCAGGTAGAACTGCTCCTCGATCGCCAGCGTCCAGGTGTGCTGGAGCGGAGATGGATCGGTGAAAGCTTCGAAGTACGTGGTGTCCTCGGCCATGAAGACCCAGTTCGAGACAGAGAACAGCGTTCCCAGACCTTGCGCTCTGAGATTGGCGATCTGTTCGGGGAGCGCGACGAAGGCGGCCCAGGCGCTCACCGCGAGGAGGAGCACGATGAGTGCGGGGAGTAGCCGACGGGTTCGCCGAAGATAGAAGCCGGCCAAGTCGCTGCGTAACGATGCTCCCCGGGCAGACCGGGACTCCGCAGACCGGGACTTCGCAGATGGGGACTTCGCAGATGGGGACTTCGCTGTACGAAGCAGGATCAGCGTGATGAGGAAACCCGACAGCACGAAGAACAAGTCGACACCCAGAAAGCCTCCCCCGAGGACAGGCCAATCCAGGTGATAGGCGATCACAGCGAGGACCGCGATGGCTCGCAGGCCATCCAGCGCGGGAATGTAGGGCAGGTGAGAGGAGCCGCTCGCGGGCGCCAGCGTCAC
>JAGYOB010000350.1 GCA_018399515.1 Candidatus Nanopelagicales bacterium | reverse complement strand
GGGTCGAGACACGGGTGGAACTGCCCGTCGACGCGCATATCCCCCACGACTACATCGGTGAGGAGCGGCTGCGCCTGGAGGCGTACCGCAGACTGGCCGATGCCCACGATGACGCTGCGATCGCCGCGGTCGCCGAGGAACTGCTCGACCGCTACGGCGCGTTGCCCGAACCGGTCGAACGTCTGCTCGCGGTGGCCCGGTTCCGAGCCCGGGCGCAGGCGGCCGGCCTGGAGGAGGTCGTGCTGCAGGGGAAGTCGATCCGGATGAATCCGGTGGAGTTGGCCGAATCCGCCGCGATGCGCCTGACCCGGTTGTACCCGGGAACGCTGGTCAAGCCCGCGGTCCGTACGATCCTCATACCGCGTCCGATGACCGCGACGGTAGGCGGAGCGCCTGTGGGCGATCTGGCCCTGCTGGAGTGGGCGGCGGGCGTGGTGGACACCATCAACCCGCAATCAGCGACCACCGGGAGCAGCGCGTGACCTCGAAGCGAACGGCCCGACTGCGTTCGAAGGCTGGGGTGACCGCGGGGCTCGCCCTCGCCGGACTGGCGTTGGCTGCCTGCGGCGGGGCTGTGGCTGCGGGCTCAGCCGCGGTGCTCGGCGATGAACGCATCCCCACCAGCGAGGTGTCCGAGCAGGTCGCCCAGATCAATTCCGCTCGGGGTCTGCCCTCCGATACCGCGAACGCCGCGACCACGGCGAGCATCCTCCAGCGTCTGGTGATCACCAATCTCGTCGATCAGGCTGCGCAGCGACTCGATGTCACCGTCAGTGACGGGGCCGTCGATGCTGACCTCCTCGCGCTCGAAGCCAACGCCGGCGGTCGAGAGGCGTTGGATGAGGCCCTGCTGCAAAGCGATATCCCGCCGTCGGCAGCCAGCGACCAGGTGCGCGTGTCGCTGCTCGTGCGCGAGATGGGTCTCGTGCTCGATCCGAGCGGTGATCCGCAAACGCAGAACACTGCGGTGTTCGAATACATCGTTGCACTATCGGAGGAACTCGACGTCACGATCAGCCCCCGGTTCGGCACCTGGGAACCCACCCAGTTGGCCCTCGGCCCGCTGCCCGACGACCTGTCGACCCCGGCCGCGCCGGCTGCCGGCTGAACCGGATCTGCGGACTCGCCGTGACCACCGGTGATCGGGTCACCGAACTCGTGGCGGTGATGGATCGACTGCGGTCCCCGGGCGGGTGCCCCTGGGATGCCCGCCAGACCCACGCCAGCCTCGTGGAATACCTGGTGGAAGAGGCCTATGAGGTCATCGAGGCGATCGAGGCGCAAGATCGCGAGGCGCTGCGCGAGGAACTCGGCGATCTGCTGCTGCAGGTGGTGTTCCATGCGCGCATCGCAGCCGAGGACGCCGATGACCCGTGGACGATCGACGATGTCGCTGACGGCATCGTCGCCAAACTCGTGCGCCGCCACCCGCATGTGTTCGGTGACGACACCGCGGATTCGGCAGAGCATGTCGAGTCGCGCTGGCATGAATTGAAGGCGGCCGAGAAGGGCCGCGATTCGGTCACCGACGGCATCCCGGCGGCACTGCCGGGATTGATGTATGCCGCCAAGCACCTGTCGCGTAGTTCCGGTCTCGAGGTGGATGTGCCCGGGCGTTCGATGGCCACCGACACTCTCGCGGCGTTCACCGATGAGGACGAGTTGGGTGAGTTCCTGCTCGGAGTCGTGGCCGAGGCCCGCGCACGCGGCTGGGATGCCGAGGCCGCGGTGCGCTCGGCTACCCGGGCCCATGCCGAACGGATCCGGTCGGTGGAGGCCGAACGTGCGAGTGTGGGTGAGTGACATCTCATG
>JAGYOB010000349.1 GCA_018399515.1 Candidatus Nanopelagicales bacterium | reverse complement strand
CGGGCGAGTGCCGGCGTCGCCATCGAGCACTGGACCGCGATCGCCATCGGGATACCGGCCGCGTCGCATCGGCCGAGTTCCTGGGCGAGCACATAGGTGAACGAGTGATCCGCACCGCCACCGCCGTACTCCGGGTCGTATTCCAAGCCGATCGCCCCGATCGCACCGAGTTTGGCGAACAGGTCGTGCGCGGGAAAGATCCCCGCCTCCTCCCAGGCATCGACGTTGGGGTTGATCTCCTCCTCCACCAGACGGCGCACCGCCTGCCCGAAGGCCTCATGTTCCTCGGTGAACTTCACGTCGGCTCCTTTCACGGGGTGAATCGATGGATTTATCGTGGGGTGAATCGTCCGTGGTGTGCGCCATCTGCAGTGATGACGTCCACAGTGCGGTGAGTGTGGCCACCGCGATGTCCTCGTCATAGGTTTCACCGCGGCCGAACCAGTGCCGGGCGAATCCCTCGACCATCGAGCACAGGGCGGCTGCAGACACATGCGCATCCAGATCGCGTCGGGCCTCGCCTTCGCTTTGCATGCGGTCGATCGTCGCGGCGACCCGGTTCACATGCGTTGCGCGAAGATCGGCGAGCACCCCCTGGAACTCCTCCCGCGACGTGGCTGCCTGCTCAACCACCGCGAGCAGGCGGGCATTGGCCCGGTAGGCGTCCAGGTAGGTGCGATTCGCTCGATCGATGCGGGTGATGGCGTCGGTGCCGTCCGGAGTCCGAAACGAGTGATACAAATCGGCCGCGATCGAGTCGACGACCGCAGCGAGCACGGCGTCCTTCGTGGCGAACCAGGTGTACACGGTGCCGTGACTGACACCGGCTGCCGTGGCGATGTCGCCCATCCTGGTGCCGTCGTACCCCCGGCTTTCAAACACCCCGCGCGCCGCCGAGATGAGGCTGTCACGTGTGCGCCTGCCGCGATCGGTGAGCGGTTCGGCGGTCATGCGAGGTTCGCCGTCGGATCAGGGAGCAATCGAGTCGGGATGTCCACGGATCGGGCGCGGAGCAACTCCCCCAGGCCCTTCGCCTGCGGGTCCAAGGAGGAGTTCTCTGACACGCCTCGACCGAGGAGGCCATGGATGACGATGTTGATCGCGTGCAGGTTGGCTAGCGGATGGATGTCGATCGCCAATCCCTGTGATTCGGGCAGCAGTTCTCGCACGCGTTCGATGGTCACGAAATCGGTCAACCACGCGTAGGCCGCGTCACGATCGGGCACCGCCACGGGAATCCAGATCCCGACATTGGCGCTGCCGCCCTTGTCACCGCTGCGCGCACCGACTAATCGCCCCAGCGGACCGCGGCTGACATCGTTTCGAATTTCGTCGGTCATGACAGGTCCTCACCATCGACGACGACCTTCGCGGTGACATGCTCGCGCTGCACGACGGTCGGCCAGTACACGCCGTACGGCGAGGGTTCGGCCGGTGGTGTGGTCGGGAACATTCCCGGATACGTGGCTAAGGCCGCCTCGACCACCGCAGCAGTGAACGGTTTGGCGATCTTCTTCGGATCGGTATCGCGCACGGTAAGCCGCAGATGGGATTGAGCCGAGGCCGTGTCAGGCGCATCGAGTTTGCCAGTGCGATCCCATGACACCAGTAGTTCAGCGACATCGAGG
>JAGYOB010000348.1 GCA_018399515.1 Candidatus Nanopelagicales bacterium | reverse complement strand
GTTTTTTTGCTTTTATTGCAATAAAAAAATGCAAAAAAAAACAGAAAAAAGCCTTTTTTTTGCTAATAACGCTGAAAAAACCAGTGTCAGAGGGAGTTTAAGCGGTTTTTTCCTAAATCTTTCTGGTAATCCCCCCCTCATTAGTGGCACTGTTGCACTGCGTGATGGTCAGGAAATAAAGAAAACGGGGGCAGGATGAGCGAGAATAAGGACAAGAGCGACGAAGATGAGATGCATTACAGGGATATATTCGAAAAGGCCGGGGACGGATTCAGTCAGCGCTCGGACAGGATCATTCGAGATCGGTCGAGGTGATCGGCATTTCCATGGACACCGAACCCACCACTCACCAGGCCACGAGCCAGGATGCGTATCACCGCACATTTCGGGCTCGAGCGGCGCAGGCTTGTCGCAGTCGCCTCCTCCTCGACATCCATCCTGCGGTCGCATCGAGCCCCACCATCGATGCCTCCATGATCTGCACGCAGGACCTGATCGACGCCGTGATCGCCCATGAACTCAGCGACTCGCCCGACCACATACTCCTCCGACGGCGCTTCGACGGACAACCGTCTGGCGAGTCTGTTTCGCTGAGCATCAGCAATCGACATGCAGCACTCGCTGGAACCCTGCCGCCGGCGATCATCGTCGAGAATCCCGGGGCGATGGCATGAACACTCGACGGACGCTCCACGCTCTGGTCTACGGTGATGTCAACCTCAATATTCTCGACGGGTCTGCGATCTGGGTTCAGTCGATGTGCGAGGCACTCTCACGATCAGAGGTCCACGTCAGAGTGCTCCTCAAGGCACCTATCGCCACCGACCGCCTCGTGGGGCCCCTGCGATCGATGCCGAATGTCACCGTGATCGACCCCTTCACCGACGGACTCACCACTGCTGATGAGCCGCTCATCGCTTCCGAGGCTGTTCAGCTGCTCACCATGCTGGACGCACAGCAGCCGGCTGACGTGATCGTCGTGCGCGGGCTGAGGTTGACTGCGGCTGCTGCTCGAAACGAACAACTCGCGGGTCGACTGTGGAGTTACCTCACCGATGTCCCGCAGACAGTCGACCAGGTCACAGACGCAACCTTGGCCAACCTCGACGATATCGCTGGAGCGAGCAGGTACATGCTGTGCCAAACCGAGGAACTTCGCTGCTATCTCGAAGCGCTGTGCTCCGCTGCAGCCGGTCGCAGCATCCTGTGGCCACCGATCGTCCCCGCACCGGGTTTCGCACTACCCGATCGAGAGCCCGGACGGCCAGGCACCCAGCAACGGCCCGTGCGTTTGGTCTACACAGGAAAATTTGCGGCGGCATGGAACACGCTGGAGATGACCCGGCTGCCCGAAGCGCTTCGTGAAGCTGGAATCACGGCTGAGGTCCACATGGTCGGTGACAAAATCCACGATGAACCCGATCTTCCCGGTTGGGCCGATCAGATGCGCAGTGCCCTGAGCTCGACCGAAGGTGTCATCTGGCACGGCGGGCTTCCCCGTCAGGAAGCGATGCGACTGTCCGCCACCGCGGACCTCGGATTGTCCTGGCGTGATCGAAGCTTGGATGCCAGCCTGGAACTGTCTACGAAAGTCTTGGAATTCGCTCGCCTCGGTGTGCCGGTTCTTCTCAACCATACTTCGATGCACGAGCGCATCGTCGGGACGGATTACCCGTTCTTCGTGTCAACGGTCGAGGACATTGTTCGATCGATCGATACCTCCGATCTCGTCGATCGTTTGACCTCAGCAGGCGATCACGTCCGCGAAGCAACCCGGCCATTCACTATGGATGCCGCCGTCGATCGCCTTCGGGACGCATTAGTTCGTGCGCTGCCCGAAGCCCCAGACGTGGTTGCCCAACGCACCACGTCACAACCCTTGCGAATTGCCATCGCAAGCCACGACCTGAAGTTCTTCACCCGCATCATGGAGCATCTCCAGGGGCTCCCGAACGTGGAGGTGCGTCGAGACGATTGGGCGACGCTTGCCGATCATGACGAACAGCTCAGCAAAGACATCGTCAACTGGGCCGACGTCATCATCTGCGAATGGGCCGGCCCTAATGCCGTGTGGTATTCCCGGAACAAACGACCTGGACAGCGCCTGATCGTGCGCCTGCATCGTTTCGAATTGGCAGCCGGCTGGCTCGCCGACATCGACATCGACGCTGTCGATCAGGTCGTCTGCGTCAGTCCCTACTACGCACGGTTGACCCAGGAGCAGACCGGATGGCCCGTCGACAAGACCGTGGTCATCCCCAACTGGGTCGATATCGACCAGTTCGACCGAAGTAAGCTTCCGGGGGCTGCCTTCACACTCGGCATGATCGGCATCTCACCCCATCGCAAACGCCCCGATCTCGGCGTCGAGGTTCTGTCTCTACTCCGCCGGTACGACCAACGATTCCGATTGGCGGTCAAATCGAAACTCCCCTGGGATTACTGGTGGATCTGGCGTAAACCAGAGGAGCGGCTGGCAACGGAGGAGTTGATGGATCGACTCCGCGATGATCCGACTGTTCGAGGCGCGGTGTCATTCGATGGATTTGGCGGCGATGTCGCCGCCTGGTTGCGGCGGGTGGGCTGGGTGCTGTCCACCTCTGAGGATGAGAGCTTCCACCTTGCCCCGGCCGAGGGCATGGCATCGCGAGCCGTGCCGGCGATCCTGCCCTGGCCGGGAGCCGACACGATCTATTCTTCCCGCTGGATTCATTCGGATACACAGACCATGGCCGAATCCATTCTGGACACGGTGCACAGCGGCACCTGGCTCGAAACCGCTCAGCAGGCGCATGCCGAGGTCTCGTCGAGTTTCCCGCTCACCGACGTGTGCGACGCTTGGGCCACCCTGCTGGTGGAGGATGTGCCGCCCGGCTCAGCGGGCCGCCCGTTGCATCAGTCGAAAACCGCGAGGTAACGCGCCCTCCCCGCGGATCTCTCGGCTATCCCCACGAGCGAATCGGCATCGATCAACGCTGTCGGCTCAGGTTCCATCACGTCGTCGTCCGTTGGCCACGGAATCCTTCGGCCATGACGAACTGCTCGGGCGGATTCCTCATCGATCGACAGTGTCGGCATCGATCGCATCGCGGCGTCACGCATCGGTATCAACCAGGTTGCCGCGCCTGATTCAGCATCGACGACCTCGTCGAGGGTATGGGCCTGGTCGACGTCGAATCGACCCGAACATGTCCGACGCAAAGTCACCACGTGCCCACCGACCCCGAGAGCGGCGCCTGCATCTCGTGCGATCGCCCGAATGTAGGTTCCTGCTGTGCAACTCACGTCAACATCGACATCCACAACGATCTGTGAATCTGGTCCCAGGGGTGAGGATCTGCGACGGATACCGGTGATGTCGAGGGAGTGGATCGTGACACGTCGCGCAGCCAGTTCCACGGACTCACCGGCTCGGACGCGCGAGTACGCCCGACGTCCATCTACCTTCACCGCACTCACCGCGCTGGGCACCTGGTCGATGATGCCTCTCTGCTCACCGAGTGCGTCACGGATGTCCTGGTCGGTGACCTGTCCGCATGAGGCATGATCGAGAACCTGTCCCGCCGCATCATCGGTATCGGTGCTCACCCCGAACCTGATGCTCGCCGTATACGACTTATCCGACCTGGTCAGATAGCCCAGGAGTCGAGTGGCCCGGCCCACACCCACAACGAGCAATCCTGTGGCATCGGGGTCCAAGGTGCCCGCATGTCCTACCTTGCGGATCCCCAGGGCTTTTCGAACCCGCGCGACAACGGCATGGGAACTCACACCGGCGGGCTTATCAACGAGCAAGATCCCCTCGACTGATGCATCGACCGGTGGCATCACCGGCTGTCATCGCCCCCGACTGTCTCAGACTCCTCGTCGACCTCATCATGGCGATACGGGTCAGCGTCACCCGCGTAGGTCGCACCACTGGCGCGGGCATGCACCTCGGCGTCGGCTGCGGCAGCCTGCCGGAGCAGATCGTCGATGTGACGCGACGTGTCGGGAAGCGCATCGATGATGAACGCAAGCGAGGGGGTGTGTTTGATACCCGTCTGGCGACCCACTTCGGTTCGCAAGATTCCCTTCGCCGACTCCAACGCCGCGGCCGTCGCCGCCTGTTCGGACTCGTCCCCGAGAACGGTGTAGAAGACCGTGGCTTCACGCAGATCCGGTGTGACGCGAACATCGGTGACCGTCACGAACCCCAGACGTGGATCCAAGACATCGAACTCGAGCGAACTCGCCACGATCTCCTTCACTCGCTCGGCCAATCGACGCGCACGCGCGTGAGAAACCATGAGTCCTCCTGTGTCGGTTTCGCAAAACCACCCGGTTCACGTGCTGGCGCGTCAGGCGCGCGCCTTCTCCCTCATTTCGAAAGTCTCAATGACGTCGTCGACCTTCACGTCGGTGTAGTTACCCAGGTTGATGCCGCACTCGAAGCCCTCGCGCACCTCGGTCGCGTCATCCTTGAATCGGCGCAACGACGACACGGTCAGGTTGTCGGCGACCACGACACCGTCGCGAACGAGGCGCGCTTTGGCATTGCGGCGGATCTCCCCGCTTTGCACCAGGCAGCCGGCAATCGTGCCGAACTTGGACGACTTGAAGATGTCGCGAACCTCCGCCGTGCCGAGCTGGACCTCTTCGTACTCCGGCTTCAACATGCCCTTCAACGCCGCTTCGACCTCTTCGATGGCCTGGTAGATCACCGAGTAGTAGCGGACGTCCACTCCCTCCTGGGCAGCGAGCTCGGCGACCTTGCCCTCGGGTCGGACATTGAATCCGATCACGACGGCTTCGGACGCGCTCGCCAAAGTGACATCGCTCTTGGTGATGGCACCGACTCCGCGGTGGATCACGCGAAGTGACACTTCTTCACCGACCTCGATCTTCAGTAACGCGTCCTCCAAGGCCTCAACCGAGCCGGAGACATCGCCCTTGATGACCAGGTTCAACTCGCTACGTTCGCCATGCTCGAGAGTCTTCAAGAAGTCCTCGAGACTGCGACGACCGCGACTGCGCGCGAGTTGCGCATTGCGCTCCCGAGCCTGACGGGTCGTGGCGATCTGTCGAGCAGTCCGGTCTTCGTTCACCACGAGGAACGTGTCACCCGCGCCGGGGACACTCGTCAATCCGAGCACCTGAACGGGACGGGAAGGCCCGGCGACCTCAACGGTATTGCCATCCTCATCGAGCATCGCCCGGACGCGACCGTAGGCATCTCCGGCGACGATCGATGAGCCGGCCCGCAAGGTTCCTCGCTGCACGAGGACCGTCGCCACAGGACCGCGGCCCCGGTCGAGGTGTGCTTCGATCGCGACACCCTGAGCATCCTGATCAGGATTGGCCTGAAGATCCAAAGCCGCATCAGCGGTTAGCAACACCGCTTCGAGGAGCGCGTCGATACCCACACCCGAGATCGCCGAAACGTCGACGAACATCGTCTCCCCGCCGTATTCCTCTGCGATCAGACCGTATTCGGTGAGCTGCCCTCGAACCTTGGCCGGGTCTGCGCCCTCCTTGTCGATCTTGTTGACTGCCACGACGATGGGAACTTCAGCCGCCTGGGCATGGTTGAGCGCCTCGATCGTCTGCGGCTTGACACCGTCATCGGCTGCGACGACCAAGATCGCGATGTCGGTCACCTCCGCGCCACGAGCGCGCATGGCGGTGAAGGCCTCGTGACCGGGGGTATCGATAAACGTGATCGGGCGGTCTCCACCGTCGGTATGGGCCGCGATCTGATAGGCCCCGATGTGCTGGGTGATGCCTCCGGCCTCACCGGCTACGACATTCGTCTTGCGAACAGCATCGAGCAGCTTGGTCTTGCCGTGGTCGACATGACCCATGACGGTGACGACGGGTGGCCGTGGCTGCAAGTCACCCTCATCGCCGGCATCCTCACCGAAGTCGAGATCGAAACTTTCGAGGAGTTCGCGGTCCTCGTCCTCTGGTGACACGACCTGAACATCGAAGTCGAGCTCGCCACCCAGCAGTTTCAAGGTGTCGTCATCCACCGACTGGGTTGCGGTCACCATTTCGCCCAGTTTGAACAACACGGTCACCAAGTCAGCCGGGCTGGCGTCGATCTTCTCGGCGAAATCAGTCAGGCTCGCTCCTCGCGGCAGGCGCACAACCTGCCCATCGCCGCGCGGCAGACGCACGCCGCCGATGGTGGGTGCCTGCATGTTGTCGAATTCCTGGCGCTTGGCACGCTTTGACTTCCGCCCGCGCGTCGGGCGACCACCCGGACGCCCGAAGGCACCGGCCGTTCCGCCGCGACCGGGCCCACCTCGGCCGGGGCCACCACCGCGGCCGGGGGGACCCCCGCGTCCGGGAGCCCCTGAGGGAGACGTCGGGGCACCGAGGCCC
>JAGYOB010000347.1 GCA_018399515.1 Candidatus Nanopelagicales bacterium | reverse complement strand
CAGGTCCCGGGAACGGGCACATCGCGGTGGCCGCGGAACAACTCCGAGGGGTCCAGGACTTGGCGCAGGCCGTTCTCGGTCTGTTCGAAGGCGGCGACCTCATCAGCGGGTCCGTATCGGTTCTTCGACGCGCGCAGCAAGCGCAGGGCACTGGCGCGATCACCGTCGAAGGTGAGCACCGTGTCGACGAGGTGCTCGAGCGCCCGTGGCCCGGCGACGGAGTTCTCCCGAGTGGACTGTCCGACCAGAAGCAGAGGCACGCCGCGTTCCTTGGCCGATCGCGTCAGGGCCTGGGTGACCTCGAGGACCTGCGCCACCCCACCGGGGCGTCCATCGACCTCGGGGGAGGCCATGGTCTGCACCGAGTCGATGACGACCAGACGCGGACGGTGTTCGCGGATGTGGCCCAGAACTACCTGGATATCGGTTTCGTCCGCGACGAGCAGCGACTCGTTCATCGCTGCGATTCGTTCGGCTCGGATTCCCACCTGCTCGGCCGATTCCTCACCGGTGACGTAGAGCACCGGTGCATCGGAGAGCGTGCCCGAACCCGGTCGCGCCGCTACCTCGTGGGCGACCGCGAGTAGCAGGGTGGACTTGCCGACTCCTGGTTCTCCGGCGACGAGGACGACCTGGCCGGGAACGAGTCCGCCACCGAGGACGCGATCGAACTCACCGACACCGGTCGGCTGGCGATGGGTGCGTTGTGCCGACACCTCACCGATCGGGCGAGCGGTGCGCGTGGGGGCGGTGCCCTTCGAGCGGACCCCCGGCGCACGCGACGTCGTCGCTGATTCGGCGACGGTCCCGAATTCTGCGCATTTCGAACAGCGGCCCACCCAGCGCAGGTGGGTCGCACCGCACGAGGAGCACACATAGGACGTCGAAGCCTTTGCCATATCGCTGAGCGTAGGCGACCCCTGCGACATTCCCGTCTTAGTTACCTAAGACGGCAAGGACGGGGAGGGATGGTGGCCGGGGAGGGCTAATCGGGGTCGGCGGGGTGGATCAGCAGAGCCTCACGATCGCCGCGATCGAGCACGTCGGCCAATAACCGCTCGCGAGCCTCGCAGTACCCGACCAGGACCTCATAGGCGTCTTCACCCATGAGCGCGACGAGCTCGTCTCGGTGGGTGCGATAGACCGGCTCGGGTGCGGTATGCGCCTCCGGATTGCCGCTGCAGTACCAGTCGAGGTCATGGCCACCGGCCCCCCAGGCCCGACGGTCGTACTCGGTGATGACCACGATGTCACGTTCGCTACCGTCGGGCTGTTCCTCGGTCTCGTACGCACGCCGCATGGGTACCTGCCAGCACACCTCGGGCTTGGTCTCGACGAAGGACACGCCCTCGGCTTCAGCGAGGTGGTGCAGGGCGCAGCCGTATCCGCCAGGGAAGTCCGGCGAGTTGTGGAAGATGCACGCCCCGTTGACGACTCGGGTCGCACGCTCCTTCTTGCCCGCTTTGACCACGATGCCGTCACGCTTGCCGATGGGCCGGTTCTCCCACATGTCGTTGGTCAACTTCTTCGCCCACTTCAGTACGCGTTCCTCGTCATCGCGATCGGCGAAGTGGGCGCCGAAGGTGCAGCAGCCGGCGTCGGGTCGGTCAGCGTCGATGCCCTTGCAGCCTCGACCGAAGATGCATTGGTAGCGAGATGTCAGCCAGGTCAGGTCGCAGCGGAATCGCTGATCGGAATCGTTGGGGTCTTCGAACTCGACCCACGCTCGCGGAATATCGAGGGGAACTTCGACCACCACTCCACCCTAGGGGGCACCCGAGCCGGTAGCGTCAGTGGCGTGCGTCTCGGTGTGCTCGACGTAGGTTCCAATACCGTCCATCTGCTAGTGGTGGACGCGCACTACGGCGCTGCCCCGATTCCGGCGTCTAAATCCAAGATCACCCTTCGGCTAGCCGAGCATCTTGATCGCGATGGCGCCATCGATGCAGCCGCCGTCGACTCCCTGGTCGAATTCATCCAACGATCACAAGTCGTCGCTGAAGACCTGGGCGTCACCGAGACGATCGCCTTCGCGACCTCGGCTATCCGTGATGCCCCCAACGGTGCCGCGGTCTTGGCTTCGGTGCTCGAACGCACCGGGGTGCGATTGGATCTGCTCAGCGGGGAGGAGGAGGCGAGGTTGACCTTCCTCGCCGTGCGACGCTGGTTCGGCTGGTCGGCCGGAAGGATCATGGTGGTGGATATCGGTGGTGGCTCGCTGGAGATCGCCACGGGCGCCGACGAGGAGCCCGACGTCGCCATCTCGCTGCCGCTCGGAGCCGGGCGCCTCACCCGGGACTTCTGCCGCACGGATCCTCCTGACGCCGAGCAGTTGCGCGCACTGCGCCGACACGTGCGCACCTCGATCGCCGACGTCGCCGGTCGAGTCCTGCGGGTGGGGCAGCCACGCTTGGCGGTCGCGACGTCGAAGACGATGCGCCAGCTCGCGCGGATCACCGGCGCGGCTCCTTCTGGTGATGGCCCCTATGTGCGCCGTGAACTCACGCGCGCTGATCTGGCGACATGGGTACCCAAACTCGCGGAGATGACATCAGTCGAGCGTGCGCGATTGCCTGGAGTTTCTGAAGCGCGTGCCGCACAACTCGTTGCGGGCGCGATCGTCGCCGAGTCGGTGATGGA
>JAGYOB010000346.1 GCA_018399515.1 Candidatus Nanopelagicales bacterium | reverse complement strand
CTCAGCGCCCATCGTGGTCGATGTATCCGACGACCCCGGATATGCGTCCCGAGGTGCGCACAAGCTCGATGGGGCGCTGGAGGCATTCGCCGGCATCGAAGTCGAGGGTAGCCGCTGCTTAGATGCAGGGGCATCCACCGGCGGGTTCACCGATGTGCTGCTGAGACGAGGGGCGCGCGAGGTTGTCGCGGTCGATGTCGGATACGGGCAGTTGATCTGGCGATTGCGCGCTGACCCGAGAGTCACGGTGTTCGACCGCACCAACATCCGGCACCTGGCGGCATCCGACATCGGGGACCCCGTCGACGTCATCGTCGCTGATTTGTCGTTCATCTCCCTCACCCTGGTGCTGCCCGTTCTGACAAACCTGGCGTGCCCCACGGGAGACCTCCTGGTCATGGTCAAGCCACAATTCGAGGTGGGAAAGCAAGCCCTCGGCTCCGGGGGGGTGGTGCGTGATCCCCAGGATCGCATCATCAGCGTGCACCGCGTCGCCACGGTCGCCTACGATCTCGGATGGGGAACGGCTGGGATCGTGGCCAGTCCACTGCCGGGCCCCAGCGGCAATATCGAGTATTTCTGCTGGCTGCGCACTGACGCTCCAGCTCCAGTCCGCGCACAGATCGAACTGGCCGTGGAGGCGGGATTATGACCGACGCGGCTGCGAGCGCGGGACTTCAAGCAGCACGACGGATGGTCCTGCTCGTCGTGCATTCCCAGCGGGGGAGTGCGGCGGAGTTCGCCCAACAGACCGCACGTGGGTTGCAGGATCGGGGGATGGACGTCGTCGTTACCGACGAGGACCGGGACTCCCTGGCTGATGTCCCGGCGCGTGTGGTGCCGACCGATGAACATGCCGCTGACGGGTGCGAGCTCGTTGTCGTCCTCGGGGGAGATGGAACGATCCTGCGGGGTGCGGAGTTAGCCCGAGTCGCCGATGTGCCGTTGCTCGGTGTGAACCTCGGCCATGTCGGATTCCTGGCGGAAGCCGAACGCGAGGACATCAATGCCGTCGTTCACGGGATCGTCGATCGCTCCTGGCAGGTCGAGGAGCGGATGGCGATCGACGTGCGAGTGTTCCGCGGTGATGATCTGGTTGCGTCCACATGGGCCCTGAACGAGATGAGCCTGGAAAAGACGATTCGAGAACGGATGATCGATGTTCTCGTCGAAGTCGATGGCCGACCGCTGTCGCGCTGGGGATGCGATGGTGTCGTGTGTGCGACTCCCACCGGATCAACGGCCTACGCATTTTCTGCAGGTGGCCCTGTGGTGTGGCCCGAGGTCGAAGCGCTTGTTGTCGTTCCCCTCAGTGCGCACGCGCTTTTCGCCCGCCCCCTCGTGGTGTCGCCCCGCAGCGTGGTGGCCCTCGAACTGCACGGTTCGGGGCCGGCCGCAGTTCTGTGGGCCGATGGCCGTCGCAGTATTGACGTTCCACCGGCGGCGCGTATTGATGTGCGAACCTCACGTCAGCCGGTTCGGCTTGCTCGACTCATCCCGGGGACGTTCACCGATCGGCTCGTCGCTAAGTTCTCGCTGCCTGTGGCCGGATGGCGTGGGGCGTCAGAGTCGAGGTCGTGAATGCGGCAACGACAGGTGCAGAAGCGAGTGGGGCGATGATCGAATCCGTCCACCTTCGTGACCTGGGGGTCATCGTCAACGCCGAGATCGAGTTCGGGCCCGGACTGACGGTCATCACGGGCGAGACTGGCGCCGGCAAGACCATGCTGCTGACTGGACTCGGCTTGCTCTGGGGCGAGCGGGCTGACCCTTCCCGGGTGCGCCAAGGATGCGATCAAGCGACGGTCGATGGGGTCATCAGGCTCCGCGATTCGCAGATTCGTGATCGCCTGCAGAGCATCCTCGATGAGTCGGGAGGTCAGTGGGATGACGATGCGATCGTTATGTCGCGGACTGTCCATTCCGAAGGCCGAAGCCGGGCCCATCTCGGGGGACGATCCGCCCCGGCGGGAGTGCTCGCTGATGTCGCGAGTCACGTGGTCGCCGTTCACGGTCAAGATGACCAGATGCGGCTGCGCAGCAGCCGACATCAACGAGCTGCCCTGGATTCTTTCGCTGGGCCTGAGCTCGAAGCGGCCCTGACCGACTACCAACGGATCTATGCGGATCTGAAGGCCGATATTCAAACGCGTTCTTCGCTCACCGAGGGAGCTCAGGCGCGCCAACGCGAAGCCGATGATCTACGAGCTGCACTTGCCCTCGTTGATGAAATCGACCCCAGACACGGTGAGTCTGTGGCTTTGCGGGCGGAGGCCGACCGGTTGTCTCACGTCGACCACATCGCCGAAGCTCTCGGTTCGGCTCTCACCGTGCTGCGAGAGGGAGCCTCACCGGAGAGCGGGAACGATGCGCGCGGCGCGGTCGACGCTCTCGCCGAGGCGCGCAGTGCGCTCGCTGCAGTCGCCCCCCATGATTTGCAGATTCAGGCAGTGATCACCCGTCTCGACGAGCTGGGCACGTTGATCGCAGACGTGGTGCTCGACCTGGCCGGGTTGGCATCATCGACGGAGTCCGATCCGGCTCGACTGGAGTTCATCCAAAACCGCCGCGCGAGTCTGACGACACTTCGTCGACGGGTCGGGATGCTCACGAATACCGATGACCCCGACGAGGAGGCGGTCCTGCGATGGGCCGAGAGCGCCCGGGTGCGGCTCGCGGAGATCGCCGATGATCCTGGGAACCTCATCGCACTCGACCAGCGCATCGACCGGCTTCGTGAGGAAGCAGGGGGTGCCGCGCAGAGGCTGTCGCACCTGCGGGAAACGGCCGCGCAGCAGCTGGCCGAACTCGTGACCGAAGAGTTGGCCAACCTGGCCATGCCGCGTGCGCGACTGTTCGTTCGAGTGAATCCCCGACCGCCCGGGCAGGGCCTGGCGGTGCGCGTGGGGGACACCGTCTGGAGTGCGGATCGCACCGGTGTCGATGACATTGCCTTCGAGCTGGCGGACCACGATGATCAAAATCCACGACCGCTGACAAAAGGCGCCTCGGGGGGCGAGCGTTCGCGCATCATGCTCGCTGTGGAGGTCGTCTTGGCCCGGAGCGACCCGGTACCCACGATGATCTTCGACGAGGTCGATGCCGGTGTCGGCGGACGCGCGGCGGTTGAGGTCGGGCGACGACTTGCCCGGCTGGCCCGGCACACCCAGGTCCTCGTCGTGACCCACCTGCCCCAGGTGGCAGCGTTCGCCGATGCCCACCTGGTCGTGCGAGCCGGTGTAGACGGCCGGGTCACCCAGGCCAGCGTTGAGACAGTCGAGGGTGAATCCCGGCGGCGGGAACTGGCTCGCATGCTCGCGGGGTTAGAGGACTCGCAGACCGCGATGGCCCATGCCGGGGAACTACTCGACCTGGCCGAGCACGAACGGGCCACGGGCGGCGGTATCGACGATGAGCGGGGCGGGAAGGACACACCGAGCAAGCGGCGCGGTCGTGGACAGGGACGCTGATAGCCTGGCCATCCGTGGAGCCCAGGGCAACGTCATCGACTAAGTATCTGTTCGTCACGGGGGGCGTCGCCTCCTCTTTGGGCAAGGGCTTGACCGCCTCGAGCCTGGGGAATCTGCTCAAGGCCCGGGGCCTTCGAGTGACCATGCAGAAGTTGGATCCGTATCTCAACGTCGATCCCGGCACGATGAACCCGTTCCAGCATGGCGAGGTCTTCGTCACCGATGATGGGGCCGAGACCGATCTCGACGTCGGGCACTACGAACGATTCTTGGACACCGATCTGCAAGGCTCCGCGAACGTCACCACCGGACAGGTGTACTCGGCGGTCATTGCCAAGGAGCGTCGTGGAGAGTATCTCGGCGACACCGTGCAGGTGATTCCGCACATCACCAACGAGATCAAGGCCCGTATTCGCCGCATGGCGACACCCGATGTCGACATCGTGATCACCGAGGTGGGCGGAACCGTCGGAGACATCGAGTCCCTGCCGTTCCTTGAAGCAGTACGCCAGGTCCGCCATGAGGTGGGCCGCGACAACGTGTTCTTCCTGCATGTTTCGCTGCTGCCCTACATCGGCCCATCGGGAGAACTCAAGACCAAACCGACACAGCATTCGGTCGCCCAGTTGCGCAGCATCGGCATCCAGCCCGATGCCCTGGTCCTGCGCGCCGATCGCGTCGTGCCCCAGTCCACGAAACGCAAGGTGTCGTTGATGTGCGATGTCGACGAGGAGGCCGTCGTAGCCGCTGTCGATGCGCCCAGCATCTACGACATTCCGAAGGTCTTGCATGCCGAGGGCCTGGATGCCTATGTCGTCCGGCGCCTCGGATTGCCGTTCCGTGACGTCGACTGGACTCGCTGGGGCGACCTGCTGCGCCGCGTGCATCACCCCACTGACGAGGTCGACATCGCGCTCGTCGGCAAATACGTGGATCTGCCCGATGCCTACCTGTCGGTGACCGAGGCGCTGCGCGCCGGAGGATTCGCTCACGACTGCCGGGTGCGCATCCACTGGGTCGCCAGCGACGACTGCGCAACACCGGAGGGTGCAGCCCAGTGCCTGTCGGGAATGGATGCCGTGTGCGTCCCCGGCGGATTCGGAGTCCGTGGCATCGAAGGCAAACTCGGCGCATTGCGATACGCGCGCGAGAATCGCATCCCCACCCTCGGTCTGTGTCTGGGGCTGCAGTGCATGGTGATCGAATATGCGCGGGAGGTCGTCGGTCTGGAGAACGCGAACTCCGCAGAGTTCGACGAGACGACGCCGCATCCGGTCATCTCGACCATGACCGACCAGCGCGACGTCGTGGCCGGTGAGCGTGACATGGGTGGCACGATGCGACTGGGGTTGTACCCCGCCAAACTCCTCGATGGTTCGATCGTTGCACAGACCTATGCCACACCGTACGTCGATGAACGCCATCGTCATCGGTTCGAGGTCAATAACGATTACCGAACGGCGCTTGAGGATTCGGGGCTGGTGATCTCGGGAACATCTCCGGATGGACGTCTGGTGGAGTTCGTGGAGCTCCCGGCGGATGTGCATCCGTACTACGTCGGCACTCAGGCGCATCCGGAGTTCCGGTCTCGCCCGACCCGAGCGCATCCGCTGTTCAGCGGACTGGTCGCAGCGGCCCTGGCTCGCCAACGGGCCGAGGCCGATCTCGCATCCATCGATCAGTCGTAGTCGGCCGACAATGGCGACCGCGGAGGAGGAGCGGTGGCTCGGAGAGGTCTGTGATGTCGCGGCTCCCGAAGCAGTGGCGGTCGTGGATTCCGTCAGGCGTTTCACCGGGCATGTCTGGGACGTTCGGACCGATACGATCGTCTTCCCTGATGGGCATCGCGTCGATCGCGATGTGATCGATCATCCCGGTGCTGTCGGTGTTGCCGCATTGGACGACACCGGTGCGGTGTTGTTGATTCGCCAATATCGCCATCCGATTCGCGGGTACCTGTTCGAACTTCCGGCAGGACTGCGTGATGCCGACGGTGAAGACCCCCTCGTGACCGCGCAGCGAGAACTTGCCGAAGAGGCCGGGTTGCGGGCCGACCGGTGGGATGTCCTGGTCGATTACTTCAACTCACCGGGCGGATCCACGGAGGCATTCCGCTGCTATCTCGCTCGAGGGCTTACTGCGCTTCCCCAGGGTCGCCAGTTGACGGGGGAGGCCGAGGAGGCTCACCTGCCCCAGGTGTGGGTCCCCCTGGATGAGGCCGTCGACCTGGTGTTGGCCGGTGTTCTGCACAACCCCACCACCGTGACCGGAGTCCTGGCCGCTCAGGCCGCACGGGACCGGGGTTGGCGCACCCTTCGGCCCGGGCCGGCCAGGATGTGGCGACTATCGGATACGCCTCCGACGGTGCCCTAGAGTCGGAGGTGACGCACTTCGGGGTGCGAGGTGCACAGCGAGCACGCGAGTGCCGCACGCGCCGGTGAGCAGATCAGGAGGATGCGATGAAGATCGGGGTGCCCACCGAGGTCAAGAACCACGAGTATCGGGTGGCGATCACGCCCGCTGGCGCAATGGAATTGACCAAACACGGTCACGAGGTGTTCGTTCAGGCTGGTGCGGGAACCGGGTCGTCAATCACCGATGAGGAATATGTCGCCGCGGGCGCACGCATCCTGGGGACAGCCGATGCTGTCTGGGAAACCGGGGACATGATCTTGAAGGTCAAAGAGCCCATCGCCGAGGAATACCACCGGATGCGCGAGGAGCAGGTGCTGTTCACCTATCTGCACCTGGCGGCGTCTCGAGACTGCACGGATGCACTCCTTGAGCGCAAGGTGACCGCGATCGCCTATGAAACGGTCGAGCTCCCCGATGGCTCCCTGCCACTGCTGGCACCCATGTCGGAGGTCGCCGGTCGCATGGCTCCCCAGGTGGGCGCGTTCAGCCTTCAACGTGCCAATGGCGGGCGCGGTGTCCTGATGGGTGGCGTGTCAGGGGTCTACGCGGCCAAGGTCGTCGTCATCGGGGCTGGAGTCTCCGGCATGAATGCCGCCGCGATCGCGTTGGGGATGCAGGCGGAGGTCTTGCTGCTCGACAAGAACGTCGCTCGTCTGCGTCAAGCCGATGCGATCTACCAGGGTCATATGCAGACCGTCGCATCGAACACCTACGAAATCGAGAAAGCCGTGATCGACGCAGATCTCGTGATCGGGGCGGTTCTCGTGCCCGGGGCGAAGGCGCCCACCCTGGTCACCAACGAACTGGTATCGCGGATGAAGCCGGGCGCGGTTCTGGTGGACATCTCCATCGATCAGGGTGGCTGCTTCGAGGATTCGCGGCCCACGACGCATGCGGAACCGACCTACCCGGTCCACGACACGTTGTTCTACTGCGTGGCGAATATGCCTGGCGCGGTGCCGCACACGTCGACCTATGCCTTGACGAACGTGACCCTCCCGTACGCGGTAGCGCTCGCCGACCTGGGCTGGGCGGAGGCGCTACGCCGCGACGCTTCACTGCGGCCGGGTCTGAACACTCATGCCGGACACATCACCTACGAAGCGGTCGGAGCCGCCTTCGGGCTGCCCGTGGTCGACGTTGGCGAGGTTCTGGCCTGACCACTCATATCGACGCGGCGATCGGAATCTATCTCGATCACATCACCGTGGAGCGCGGGCTGGCTCGCAACAGCGTGCTGGCCTATCGGCGCGACCTGGTGCGTTACAGCGCGTGGTGCCAGGGGCGGGAGGTCGAGTCGCTGGACGTGGTGACTCCGGCGTTACTGCAGGACTTCGCTGCCGACCTCTCCACCGGCGGCGATGGTGGGCGTCCGCTGGCGACATCCTCGCTGGCTCGAACGATCGTGGCTGTTCGCGGGTTCCACGCTTTCTGCCTAGCGGAGGGCTTGGTGGCATCGGATCCGGCACGATCCTGGCAGCCACCGAGTCCGCCGCGGCGTCTACCGAAGGCGCTGGCGTATGAGGATGTGTCTGCGTTGCTGGCGGCCGCAGCGATCGGCCATGATCCGGTCTCGTTGCGAGATGTCGCGCTGCTGGAGCTTCTCTACGGCACGGGTGCTCGCATC
>JAGYOB010000345.1 GCA_018399515.1 Candidatus Nanopelagicales bacterium | reverse complement strand
ACCGCCTCGGCCATCGGTGACCGGCAGATATTTCCCAGGCACACCGCGGTGATGCGGTACTGGAGTTGCGCATCGCTCATCGGTGGACGTCATCCCACCAGGCATCGAAGAATGCGCTGCTGACGATGCGCTGCTCACCATGTCGTTCGCGTGCCACATCGATCATCGGCTGCGCGTGCTCGTCAGGTGTGTGCAGATCCTGCGCGATCGACGCGATGATGTCAGCGGTGAATTCCGGATGAAACTGCACACCCCAGGCGCGATGTGCCCGAATCGCCATCGGCGCATGCGGCGCAATCGCGAGTGCTTCCGCTTCGTCGGGGATGGTGAAACGATCCTCATGCCACAGTGCCCACGGTGCTCGTAATGTTGACTCAGGACTGGCCGGTGTCTGCCAAGCGATCATGCGCTGCGGCATCCGGGTGACTGTGCCACCCAGTGCCGTCGACAGCACCTGACCGCCGAAGCAGATGCCCAGCATCGGTCGATCATCGCGCACCCAGCGGCGCACCAGGTCGATCTCGGCATCGATGGCAGCGGTATGTTCCGCGCTGCGGTATCCCTCAGCGAGTGTCCAGATCGAACCCAGCACGATGAGTACATCGGCGTCGTCCGCGCAGTCCACGGCGAGCACGTCATCGCGGATGTGCCGTCGAACGTCGATCCCGCGATCGGCGAGCCAGCCACCGAGCAACCCCAGATCGGCCGCGATACGCGGATTCGCGATGACAGCCGCGGTCGTCATGCGGTGTTGCTGATCTGGTTGATGATCTGTCGGGCGACGGTGGGCAGATCGGGGCCGGTGATGTCGGCTGCGTTGAATACCGCCGGTCGTATTCCTTCCAACCTCGAGATCCACGCGGTGCGCATGCCAGCACGGCGGGCCCCGTGTAGATCCCAGGAATGCACGGC
Organism: Candidatus Nanopelagicales bacterium; assembly: GCA_018399515.1. Classification (GTDB taxonomy): domain Bacteria; phylum Actinomycetota; class Actinomycetes; order S36-B12; family S36-B12; genus M55B157. The sequence continues at coordinate 3,240 of JAGYOB010000345.1, read as the reverse complement.
CACCATCGTGACTTCACTGGGCGTCAATCCGAGTTGTGTGCAGGCGTAGTGATACGGCTCTTTCGCAGGTTTCCAACGACGAACAGCATCGACCGAATAGTGCTCGCTGACGTAATCGGATAACCCGGCACCGTCGAATAGCCGGCGGACGTTATCGGCATTGCCCTGGCTCAAGGTGCACATCAAGACCCCGGCGTCGGCCAAGAGCGCGAGTCCCTCCGCAACGTCCGAATGCGCTCGCAGTCGACCGAAAGCCGACAGCACTACCGATGCGTCGTCAGCCGTGACGCGGGTGGGATCGAGGCTGACCAGTGCGGACGCGGCCACCTCGGGGAAGCTGCGGTAGTCATCGCTGGCGCACAGCGCGAAACCGTCACGCAGTGTGCGCGCGAACCACAGCGCGACGGTTTCGGAGCCCAAACCGATCTCGGCGAAGGCCGGCTGCAGGGCGTCGAGAGAGAACAGCGTCTCGTTCACGTCGAGGACGACGGCGGTAGGTGGCGCGTTAGTCATGGGGATCATCGTGACAGGCCGGTGACTAGCCAGGCACCCCCTTTGGCTCGCCACCCCAGGATGATCGCGCGTACCAGCAGGAACCACGCCATCGCCCACCACAGACCATCGAGACCGAGGTCGGCATCGAGCACCAGCCATGCGGCAGGCAGGAACAGCACCATCACCACCGACTGCGCGATGGCCAGGAACCGCATGTCGCCGGCTCCGATGAGGATGCCGTCGAGGGCGAAGGTGATGCCCGCCAGGGGTTGCTGCACTGCGAGCACGATGAGAGCGGAGGAGATCAGTGCGATGACGGCCGCATCGTCGCTGAACCAACCGGGCAGCCACGGCCGGATGGCCAGCACGAACACCGTGAGTCCGATACCCAACAGGGTCGACCACCACACGAGTCGTCGGGTGACGTACCTCGATGCGTCGATGTCACCGGAGCCCAGGGTGCGGCCCAGCAGTGCTTGTCCGGCGATCGCGAGCGCATCGAGGGTGAGCGCGAGAGTGAAGAACAACGTCGACGTGACATGCCATGCGGCGAGCGTGTCGTCACCGAGTCGCGCGGCGACTGCAGCCGCGACGAGGAACACCACGCGTAGCGCGATGGTGCGGATGAACAACGGCACACCGTCGCGAACTGCGAGCAGCACACCCGCGCCACTCGGGCGCAACCGCGAACCTTCGCGCCTGGCCAGCCGCATGATGACGAATCCGTAGGCGAGCAGTCCGAGGGCTTCGGCGGCAGCGGTGCCGATCGCCGAACCGGCGATGCCGAAATCGAGCACGAGTACCAGCAGCACGCTCAACACCAGATTGAGCGCCACCTGGGCTAGCGAGACATACAGCGTTGTTGCGGTGTCCTGCAGCCCGCGCAGCACACCGACCCCGGCGAGCACGCCGAGCATCGCCGGCATCGACACCGCCACGATGCGCAGATAGATCACCGCCTGGTCGGTGGCCGCAGGCGAGGTTCCCAGGGCGATGACGAGGGGTTCGGCGGCGAACCACACGATGAGCGCAAGCACCGCGCCCAGGCCGAGGCCGAGCACCATCCCGTCGATGCCCTGACCGAGTGCGCCGGCGCGATCACCGGCGCCGAGGCGGCGGGCTACCGACGCGGTGGTGGCGTAGGCCAGGAAGATCGCCAGGCCAACCACGGTGGCCACCACGGTGGTCGCAGCCCCGAGCCCAGCCAGTGGTGTGGTGCCCAGGGTGCCCACGATCGCGGCATCGGTGAGCAAGAACAGCGGATGGGCGACCAGGGCCCCGAATGCCGGGATCGCCAGCCGCCAGATCGCGGTGTCCCAGGAGCGGTGCTGCCCAGATCCCTCGGCGCTCACGGAGGCTGAACCTACCGTTGTGGATAACCGGTGGTTACGGTTGGCCGTACCCAGCCAGCGGTGGACAATGCAGCACCGATTGTTCACCTTGTCGCAGGGGTGGGGCTACCTTCCCACGAGTTTTTCTCCACACCCTCCGGACAGTGGTTTCCCACGTCACAGGGATGAACCGGGAAAAACTTCTTGACGGTCCACAGCCCTATCCCCAGTTCACCCCCCGAACCGGCGGCGTGTTCCCCCAACTATCCACATTGTTATCCACAGGTGCATTGGACGGGTGTCGGACCGCCCTGATAAACCGGCTCCTGTGAGCGTCGCTGAGTTCCCGTCCTCCTCCCACGACGGCCCCGATCGCACGCCCCCGCAGGACATCGCCGCCGAGCAGTCGGTCCTCGGGGCGATGATGCTGTCCAAGGACGCCATCGCCGATGTGGTCGAGGTGATGCGCGAGGGGGATTTCTACCGCCCGGCTCACTCCACGATCTTCGCCTCGATCCTCGATCTGTACGGCAAGGGCGAGCCCGCTGATGCGGTGACGGTGTCCCACGAACTCACCCGCACCGGCGACCTGGCGCGTATCGGTGGCGCGCCCTATCTGCACACGCTGGTCTCGATGGTGCCGACCGCGGCGAACGCAGAATATTACGCGCGCATCGTGCGCGAACACGCGATCTTGCGCCGGCTGGTCGAGGCCGGCACCCGCATCGTGCAGATGGGCTACACCGGCGAGGGTGAGGTCGACGATGTCGTCGATCGCGCGCAGGCTGAGGTTTACGAGGTCACCGAGCGACGCACGGCCGAGGATTACCAACCGCTGCGCGAACTCATGGACGGTGCGCTGACCGAGATCGAGGCGATCTCCAACCGCGGCGGCCAGATGGTCGGCGTGCCGACTGGTTTCGCCGATCTGGATTCGCTCACCAACGGTCTGCACCCTGGTCAGCTGGTGATCCTCGCGGCCCGTCCGGCCTTAGGTAAATCCACGCTAGGTTTGGATATCGCGCGGTCGGCGAGTATCAAGCACAACCTCACCAGTGTCATCTTCTCCCTCGAGATGAGCCGCAACGAGATCATCATGCGCTTACTTTCCGCGGAAGCGCAGGTCGCGTTGCATCACATGCGTTCGGGTTCGATGACCGATGGCGACTGGACGAAACTCGCATCCAAGATGGGTGTCGTCAGTGAGGCGCCACTGTTCATCGACGATTCCCCGAACCTGACGATGATGGAGATCCGGGCGAAGTGCCGTCGGTTGAAACAGCGCCACGACCTGCGTCTGGTGATCGTCGACTACATGCAGCTGATGACCAGCGGCAAGAAGGTCGAAAGCCGCCAGCAGGAAGTCAGCGAGTTCTCTCGCTCCCTCAAACTGCTCGCCAAGGAACTCGATGTT
>JAGYOB010000344.1 GCA_018399515.1 Candidatus Nanopelagicales bacterium | reverse complement strand
GAGCAGGAGGTCGGGAGTTCGAGTCTCCCCGCCCCGACAATGTCGTTGGATCCGGTGACGAACCACGCAACGGATAACCCAGCCGACAGCCCAGCCGATAACCCAGCCGATAACCCAGCCGAGGAGACCGAAACCATCATGCAGACCACCCTCGAGACGCTGTCACCGACGCGCGTCAAGTTGACCGTCGAGGTGCCCTTCGAGGAGATGGCCGACAGCCTCGATGCCGCCTATAAGACCATCGCCCAACAGGTCACCATCCCCGGGTTCCGCAAGGGCAAGGTGCCTACCCAGATCATCGACCAGCGGGTCGGCCGCGGCGCGGTCCTGCAAGAAGCGATCAACGATGTCGTCCCCGGGGCCTATGAGAAGGCCGTGACCGAGCACGAGGTCAAGATCGCCGGGCGCCCCGAGATCGAGGTCACCGAGATCGACGACGGCAACCGGGTCGCCTTCACCGCAGAGGTCGACGTCCGACCGGAATTCGACCTGCCCGACTACACCGGCATCACCGTCGAGGTGGACGACGCCGAGGTCACCGACGAGATGATCGACGAGCAGCTCACCGCGCTGCGCACCCGGTTCGCCACGTTGACCCCGGTCGATCGTGCGGCCCAGGACGGCGACCTGCTGCTGATCGACCTCACCGGTACCGATCCCGACGGCAACGCCGTCGAGGACCTGTCCGCCCAGGCGATGTCGGTCGAGCTCGGCGAGGACGGCCTCCTACCGGGATTCGACGAGGCTGTTCGTGGTGCGACGGCGGGGGAAACCCGCACCTTCGAGTTCACTCCGAGCGCCGGCGAATTCGAGGGCCAGCCGATGACCGTGAGCGTGACCGTGTCTGCCGTGCGCGAACGCACGCTCCCTGAAGCCGACGATGATTTCGCCATCCTGGCCAGCGAATTCGACACCATCGAAGAATTGCGTGATGACCTTCGGGTGCGCATCGATCGCACCCGGCGCATGGAACAGGCGCTGCAGGCCCGGTCGAAGGTGCACGAGGCGCTCCTGGAAATGGTCGATATTCCCGTTCCGCAGGGGCTTGTCGACGAGCAGATCGACGAGCACTTCGCCGACGGGCACGGAGACGATGACCATCGAGAAGAATTCACCGCCACGGTGCGCGACCAGGTCAAGAGCCAGTTCATCCTCGATGCGATCGCCGAAGCCGAAGAGGTCGCGGTGGGGGAGTCGGAACTGTCTTCCTGGGTCATCCAGCAGGCGCCCCGGTACAACATGAGCCCCGATGCGCTCCTCAGTGCGCTGATCCAGGGCAACCAGCTTCCCCTGGCGATCGCGGACATCCGTCGCGGCAAGGCAGTGGCCCACGTTGCGACGAAGGCTGTCGTCACCGATGCGTCCGGCAACACCGTCGATCTTGAGGCACTCGATGCCGAGCTTCGCCAACTCGAAGCGGCAGCCGACGAGGCCGAATAGCCACCGGCATCGGCCGGGATCGGCCGGGATCGGACCAGAAATTTGTGCCCTGGGCGAACATGGCCTGTTCCAGGAATAGCCGCCCCGCTGCGGGGCGTTAGGGTCAGAGAAGAGCGCGGTCTCGCACTGGGTCCGCTGTTGAGGGAAATGTGGTCTGGTGAGATCAAGGAAGGAGTGTCGCGTGAGCGCATCGAACGAGGGAACCTGGCCTGGCATCGAGGTGCCGGGACTGCGGTCCCCCGCCGCGGGCATGACCGGGTTCGGCGACATGCTCGACGAGCGGCTGCTGCGTGAGCGCATCGTCTGGCTGGAGGGCGAGGTGCGTGATGACAACTCCAACCGCATCGCCAAGCAGCTTCAGGTGCTGGCAGCCGAAGATCCCGAAAAGGACATCACGCTGTACATCAACTCGCCGGGTGGCTCGATCACCGCAGGGATGGTGATCTACGACACGATCCAGTTGATTCCCAATACCGTGACCACGATCGCGATGGGTTTGGCGGCTTCGATGGGGCAGTTCTTGCTCACCGCGGGTGCGGCCGGCAAGCGATATGCCACCCCGAACACCCGGATCATGATGCACCAGCCCCTCGGCGGGATCGGGGGTACGGCATCGGACATCAAGATCCAGGCGGAGCAGATGATCTTCATCAAGAAGCGCATGGCACAACTGATCGCAGAGCACAGCGGCAAGACGATCGAGCAGATCGAGTCCGACTCCGATCGCGACCGCTGGTTCACCTCCGAAGAGGCCCGGGATTACGGCCTCATCGACCATGTGTACAGCAATTCGGCTGATGCTCCCGGGAGTGACAAGTGAGCCTTTACGCACCGCATTCGCGCTACATCGTTCCCGAATTCCGAGAGCGGACGGCCAGCGGTGAGCGGGTGCACAACCCGTACACCAAGCTGTTCGAAGAGCGGATCATCTTCCTCGGTGTGCAGATCGACGATGCATCCGCCGATGATGTGATGGCTCAGTTGCTGACCCTGGAGTCCATGGACTCCGATCGCGATATCCAGATCTACATCAACTCACCCGGTGGCTCCTACACCGCGATGACCGCGATCTACGACACCATGCAATTCGTCAAGCCCCAGGTGCAGACGGTCTGCCTGGGCCAGGCCGCGTCGGCTGCTGCCGTATTGCTGGCCGCCGGCACTGCGGGCAAGCGGTTCGCGCTGCCCCACGCGCGCATCCTGATCCACCAGCCCTATACCGAGGGCGGCGGTCAGGCCTCCGATGTGGAGATCCAGGCCAACGAGATCCTGCGCATGCGCAAGGAGATGGAAGGCATCCTGTCCCTGCACACCGGCCGTGCGCCCGAGCAGATCGAGAAGGACATCGAACGCGACCGGATCCTTACCGCTGATGCGGCCAAGGAATACGGGATCATCGATCAGGTGATCGCCTCACGCAAGGCAGCCATCGCCGCGCAGTCCTGATCGAAACACCACGGCGTAGTTCTGGGCCATTCCGCTCAGGGCTGAACGCGCCGGGTCGTGAATGGTGCCCGTCGGCGGGCTAAGCCAGGTAACGTCGGGGCCGCACTGGAGTTTCGTCCGGGTCGAATGCGACGGAAGGGCCGAGGATCGTGGCGCGAGTAGGTGAAGGCGGCGACCTGCTGAAGTGTTCTTTCTGCGGAAAGAGCCAAAAGCAGGTGAAGAAGCTGATCGCCGGCCCCGGGGTCTACATCTGCGATGAGTGCATCGATCTGTGCAACGAGATCATCGAAGAGGAGTTGAATGACTCCGCTGAGATGCCCTTCGATGAGTTGCCCAAGCCGCGGGAGATCTACGACTTCCTGGACAACTACGTCATCGGCCAGCGGGTGGCGAAGAAGGCACTCAGCGTCGCCGTCTACAACCACTACAAGCGCGTGCAGGCCGGTGCGGTGGAGCGCGGACGCGAGGACTCGGTCGAACTCGCCAAATCCAACATCCTGCTGCTCGGTCCCACCGGCTCGGGCAAGACGCTGCTCGCCCAGACCCTGGCGCGCATGCTCAACGTCCCCTTCGCGATCGCTGATGCTACGGCGCTGACCGAAGCTGGATACGTCGGCGAGGATGTCGAGAACATCCTGCTGAAGCTGATCCAAGCGGCCGACTACGACGTCAAGCGCGCCGAGACCGGCATCATCTACATCGACGAGATCGACAAGATCGCCCGCAAGAGCGAGAAC
>JAGYOB010000343.1 GCA_018399515.1 Candidatus Nanopelagicales bacterium | reverse complement strand
CATCAGTGGCTCCACACAACCGTGCCCGATTGCCGGAAGAACGCATCATTGGCGATGTCCGAGGCGATGGACGCTGCATCGCGAGCCATCACGGCTAGTCGATCGACCTCATCGGGTGCTGGATGGACGGCGTACTCCAGTGCCGAGCGCAGCAGGCCGACCTCGCGCAGGAGCGCACCGCCATCGCCTGCTCCCAGAAGACCGAGTTCACGCACCGCTTCCTCTGCCTCCACCGCGCTGCGCCGCATCGATCGGGGGAATGAGGGATCGAGAACATAGAACTCGCGCACGCTGTCTCCGTCGACGGTGACACCTGTGCGCAGCATCGCTGAATACGCCGCACCCGCACGCAGTGTCGCCACCGGCCCTGAATCGGGCCACAGCACATCGTGGCCGACGGCCAACAGACGTGAGGTCATATCGATGCGTTCGAGGGAACGGCCGAGTTTCAAGAACTGGAACGCCTCATCGCGAGGCATCGCCCACGACACCACACCGTGCACGACGAGCAGTCGTTCGACCACCCGGTGCAGCGATACCCCCGGCGAATCTGCGTAGGCGATTCCCCGTGTCAGCGACAGGTGCGTGGAGTTCAACGCTTCGAAGACCTCGCCGGAGAGAACATCGCGCACGCTTCGGGCGTTCTCACGCGCTGCGGCGACCGAACCGGCGACCGTCGACCGTTGTCCGGCCCCGCCCATGACGCGACGCACCAGGTCGACCCCGGTGCGGGTCTTCTCATCGGGCAGGGACAACGCCTCGAGGAGCACCGAACACGCATCGAACTCCGCGACGGTTCGATCCTCCACCATCAGCTGGTGGTGCTCGGCTAGCAGCCGCGCTGTCGAATGCGCCCGTTCGACATACCTGCCGATCCAGAAGAATGACTCCGCGATACGACTCAGCATGGGGCCACATCCTCGGGATCGAGAACCTGCTCACACGCCTTCAGGGACTGCTGCTGCTGGCGTTCTTGCTGCTGCATCCGCTCATCATGTGTCCGCGGGGCCTCCCGTCGTGCCGGCAGATCGGCATCGACGATGGCGACGCGCGGCACCGGACGCGGCACCGGGCGCGGGGCCGGGCGCGGTCGCTGACCGGAATCGTCGAGCACCCAGGTGTCCTTCGACCCCCCACCCTGGCTGGAATTGACCACGAGGCTGCCCTCCGGGAGTGCCACGCGCGTCAGACCTCCGGGGAGCACGTACACCTCAGAGCCGTCATTGACCGCGAAGGGACGAAGATCGACGTGGCGAGGTGCGAGCCGGCCGTCCTCCTGCATCGTCGGGCAGGTCGAGAACGTCACGACCGGTTGGGCGATCCAGCCTCGCGGATCCGCGCACATCGCCGCGATCGTGCGAGCGATCTGCTCATCCTTGGCGCTGGGCCCCATCAACAGCCCGTACCCACCCGACGCATCAGAGGGCTTGACCACCATGCGATGCACGTTGTCGATCACGTAGTCACGCTGATCGGGATCGGCCAGATCGAAGGTGTCGACATTGGGCAGCAGCGGCTGTTCACCGAGGTAGTAGTCGATGAGTTTGGGCACATACGGATAGATCGCTTTGTCGTCGGCGACGCCGTTGCCCACCGCGTTGGCGATGGTGACGTGCCCTGCTCGCGCGGCATTGAGTAACCCGGGGACACCCAGGACGCTGTCGCCGCGCAGCTGCACCGGATCGAGGAAGTCATCGTCGATGCGGCGGTAGATCACGTGGATCCGGCGCGGCCCGAGCGTCGTGCGCATCCAGACACGATCATCCCGGCAGTACAGGTCGCGGCCTTCCACGAGTTCGACACCCATGCGTCGAGCGAGGAATGCGTGCTCATAGTGCGCGGAGTTGTGCACGCCCGGTGTCAGCACCACGATCGCCGGATCAGTCACCGGCGCCGCCAGTCGCAAGGCTCGTTCGAGGCGATCGGGGTATTCCGCGACCGGTCGTACGACATGACCCGCGAAGACCTCGGGCAGGACGTGGCCCATCGTGCGCCGGTTCTCCAAGACATAGGACACACCCGAGGGATTGCGCAGGTTGTCCTCCAGCACCCGGAAGTCACCCTGCTCATCGCGGATCAGGTCGATCCCGGAGACGTGGATGCGCACCCCGTTCGGTGGCGAGATCCCCCAGGCCTGCCGGTGGAAATGCGTCGATGATGTGACCAGCCGGCGGGGGATCACACCGTCGGCCAGCACCTGACCGGAGCCGTAGACATCGGCGAGGAACATCTCCAGGGCGCGCAGCCGCTGGATCACCCCCGCTTCGATCGTCTCCCATTCCCCCGCGGTGATGATGCGCGGCACCAGGTCCATCGGAAGCGGGCGTTCCCGCTCGCCGAGGGTGAAGGTGATGCCGTGGCGATCCAGGTAGGCGTCTCGCAACCGGGCCCGTTCTGCCAGTTCCCGATCGCCCAGCCCATCGAGGACCCGGTGCAGTTCGGCATGCGGTGGGCGCGGTCGGTCGCGGTCGGCCCCGTCGAGGTACATCTCGTTATAGGGATCGACATAGGGGGCGGCCGCCGGGAGTGGGGCCGACCTCTCGGTCGCCACCGGATCCATCCCCCGAGACGTCGCCTCACCGGTGGTCACAGCCAGATTCCTATCAGCCGATCATGTCGACCAGGTTTCGCCGACCCCGGTCCATCGGATACCCTCGGGGGTATGCAGACGATGAGTGCGCTTCGGATGTGGCCGGCCCGACGCTGGGGGATTGCCGCGATCGCTGCGGTCGTGTCGACGGTGGCCCTCGCCATTCCCACGGCACTCATCCCCAATCCCATCTTCGGTCGGGCCATCGCACC
>JAGYOB010000342.1 GCA_018399515.1 Candidatus Nanopelagicales bacterium | reverse complement strand
CATGAGCGTGGACCACGTCATCGAGTCGCACATCACGACCGATTTCACCGTCGCGTTCTGCGGATTCTCCCCCGGCTTCGCCTACTTGACCGACCTACCCGATGCCCTGCACCTGCCACGTCGACGCACTCCCCGCACCCGGGTTCCTACCGGGTCGGTGGCGATCGCCGAGCACTATTGCGCCGTGTACCCACGAGAATCCCCCGGCGGATGGCACCTGATCGGACGCACCGACCAGATCATGTTCGACCCTGATCATGCAGAACCGGCGCTGCTGTCACCTGGCACGACAGTGCGTTTCGCACCGGTGACCGAACGCATCGAGGTCGCCATCAACCCTGCTCCGGCTAACAAGGCACTGCCCCCCGTGAACCAGCCCTCGGCGATGACCGATCCGTCGAGCCCACCGAGCGCACGTATCGAACAGACGGGCGTGAGTTGCTTGATTCAAGATCTCGGTCGGCCCGGATGGGGTCATCTCGCGATCAGCGAATCCGGTGCCTGGGATCGACGCAGCCATCGATTGGCGCAGCGCCTTGTCGGCAACCCAGAAGACGCCGCCGGTCTGGAATGCGTCGCCGGAGGTCTTGCATTGCAGGCGCTGGATTCGATCACCGTCGCGGTCACTGGCGCACCGGGACCTGTGTGGATCATGCGGGACGGCTCTGCCAACGCCATGGCTTCGCACACCCCGGTCTATCTGGCCGCAGGTGACGAACTGCGCATCGGAATGGCAGCGAGCGGCCTGCGCAGATACGTCGCGATCCGGGGCGGAATCCGAACCACAGACACCCTCGGCTCCCGATCGACCGACACCCTGTCCGGCCTGGGACCGGCCGCGATCAAGGCCGGTGCCCTGGTGCACCTGGGCCGACCACACCTGCCCATTCCCGGCGCCGATGCCGCCGCCCCGGACCCCGCGTCGACGGAGGCCGGTGTGATCCCCACCGCGAACTGGTCGCTGCTGCACCCGGCGACCCGTGAACACCTGTCGACCGGCGCCTTCCACGTGAGTCCGGCCAGCGACCGAGTCGGGGTTCGCCTGACCGGCCCCGACGCGCGGTGGCTGACCGATTCCCAGGTCACACAACGATCGCGCCCGATGGTGCGCGGTGCCATCCAATTGCCTCCCGATGGGCAGCCGGTCGTCTTCGGACCGGATCATCCGGCCACCGGCGGGTACCCGATCATCGGTGTTTTGGCCGACCCGGATCAGCCAGCGCAGTGGGCGCCCGGGGTGACCGTTCGCCTCCGCGAGGTGGTACCTTTCCATCTCGCACCACGCGCCGCTAGCTCAACTGGCAGAGCAGCGGACTCTTAATCCGCGGGTTCGGGGTTCGAGTCCCTGGCGGCGCACCCGTTTGGCACTTTCCGCAGCGACTAGCGTGCAGAGGAATCCGACCATGGCGTATCGGACACCTACCGGTAACCGCGTCGTCTCCGGGGTGCAGTTGCTCATCGTGATCGCGGCCCTAACCTTCGGCTACACGGTGGCTTCAGATACCGATTCGAGTGTGTGGACACTGCTTTTGACGATCGTTCTCGTCCTGTTCGCTGTGGTCTCGACCTTCTACGTCATCACCGGCAGGTCGCAAGGCAATACCGCGGTCACCGGATTCCCCCGTCCGCGGGTGACGCGCACGCTCGGTTTCGCTGCGGCCGGGCTGTTCGCCGTGTTGTTCATCCTGACCGCTGTCTTCGGTAGCGCGGACGAGCTCACCCGCTCCACCATCTTGCTCAATGGGCTATGGGGCTATCTCTTCGTCTATCTATTGGCCAGTGCCACGATCGCCCAGGCCCAACTCATGCGCGAGCGATCACAGCGATCACTGAACACTGCGTCCCCACCCGCAAGACGACCCTAACTTTCTGCCAGCCCCCACTGAACCTGACAGTTTGGGTCGTCTTGCCGGTGGGCTACGACGGGTCGCGCCACCCACCGAGGAACCGGGTGAACCGATCGGCTTCGTGCGGTCCCCACGACCCGGGTTCGTAGTCGATGACCGGCGGAGCGGAATCGAGCACCGGTTGCACGATGCGCCAGGTCTCCTCCACGGCAGACCACCGGGGAAACAGCGTGTGATCGCCGATCATCGCGTCATGCAGCAGTCGTTCATAGGGGGTTGGCAGGTCACCGAGGGTCGACGCGAAATCCAAGCTCAAGAACTCCGGCTCGACTTCGTCGACACCGGGCTTCTTCACGCGAACGCCGAACGAGACCCCTGAGGGTTCGCCGATACGCAACAGCACATCGTCATGCCCGGTAACCCGCTGCGTGTGATCACCCCAGGTGAACGCCGGTGGCTTGCGGAAACGCACCGTGACCTCAGTGGCTTTCACCGGAAGTTTCTTGCCGGCACGGATGACGATGGGCACTCCGGCCCACCGCCAGGTATCGCAGTGCAAACGCACCGCAACATAGGTTTCGGTATCCGAATCCGGCGCCACCCCCGTGATCGTGCGATAGCCGTCGTACTGACCACGGACGACATCGTCAGGTTCCAAAGACCGGATAGCACGGAACACATCGAGGCGGCGATCACCGATCGGATCGTCTCCGGCCCCTGGCGGCTCCATCAAGACGAGTGCAAGGACCTGCAGAAGGTGATTCTGTACAACATCGCGCAGAGTCCCGACGTGGTCGTAGAAGCTTCCTCGATCCTCGACACCGAAGGATTCGGCCATCGTGATCTGGATCATTTCAACGTACTGGCGCCGCCACAGCGGTTCCAGCCAGGAATTCGCGAAGCGCAGAAAAGCGATGTCCTGCACCGGCTCCTTGCCCAGGTAGTGGTCGATGCGCAGAATCTGGTCTTCATCCAGCACCTGATGCAACCGCTCGTTCAACTCGACAGCGGTCTCCAGACTCGTGCCGAACGGCTTCTCCACCGCGACGCGGGCACCCTGGGTCAGCCCCGCAGCACCCAACTGCTCCACGACCGGCCCGAACAGAACAGGCGGGATCTCGAGGTAGAACAGGGGATGCTGAGCACCGGTCAGATGCGCAGCCAATCGGGTGTACAAACCTGCATCGGTGAAATCGCCACCGACGTAGGTCATGCGCTGCAGCAGCCGAGACAGCACCTGCTCATCGACACCCGCGCCTTCAACCGCATGGATGGAATCGCGCGCCAGCGTCCACAGTTGCTCATCGGTCATGTCCTGGCCCGCAACGCCTACGACGGGGACGGTGAGCAAGCCGCGCCGCTCGAGGTGATACAGCGACGGCAGCGTCATCTTGTGCGCGAGGTCTCCGGTGATACCGAAGATCACGAGGCGATCCGACGGGGTGTGGTCGGCCATCAGCATCTCTCTCGACTCAGGACAGACCCTCGACTATCTGCAGACACACATGCGACGGGCTCGTCGTGATCGCCGCCAGCGTCGAAGCACGACCAACGTGACCACAGCACCGGCAGCCATCGCGATGCGCTCCGGTCGCACGCCGCCGTATTCATCGACGAAAAAACCGGTTACCGCGGCTTTACCGCGCCGCGCGAGCGCCGCCGGCGATGACTGCTCCTTCAATTCGGCCAGCGAGGTGACCAGGTCGGCACGGGCCGACTCGATCTCGGCCTGCAGGGCCGCAGCACTCGGGGGACTGTCGCTACCGGCCTGCTGGCGCTGGGACAACTGGTGGGACGTTTCGGCCTCGTTACTCACGAACCCCACCCTAACCAGCGTGAGCAGGGCCGGCGCACAGGTTCACGATCCCGGCCATCTCGCTCTTCGCAGACTCTCTCAATTGCGAATAATTTGCATATAACAAGGAGTCTCCCTAGGATCCTCGCGTGACTCGACGACTCCTGCGCCCCTCCCTCGCCCCCCTAGCCGCCGTCGCCGCCTTGGCGTTGACCCTCACCGCCTGCGGCGGGGATTCGGATTCCTCGGGTTCTCCTGACGCCTCCGACGGCCGGCTGGTCGCCGCCGCGACCGTGTCCCCCATCACCAACATCGTGTCGGTCATCGGGGGCGACGCGGTCGAGGTCGAAGGGATCGTTCCCGAAGGCACGAACTCGCACACCTTCGAACCGGCACCCTCGGTTGCCGAACTAGTCAGCCGCGCCGACGTGATCTTCGTCAATGGGCTGCAGTTGGAGGACCCGACCATCGCGCTCGCTGAGGCGAATTTGAAGCCCGGAGCCGAGATCGTCGAGATCGGCACCCGGCTTCTGCCCGAGTCCGATTACCTCTACGACTTCTCGTTCCCCGAGGAAGAGGGCAAGCCCAACCCGCACCTGTGGACCGATCCGACCTACGTCGTGGAATACGCCGACGTGGTTCGCGAGGTTCTCGGCGAACGCGATCCGGCTAACGCCGAAACCTTCGATGCCAACTTCGAGGCGTTCACCACGGAGGTCGCCAAGTTGGACGCCGCCTTGCGCGCCGACCAGGAGTCCGTCCCGGTCGACCAGCGCAAGCTGCTCACCTACCACGATGCCTATGCCTACTTCGCCAAGAACTACAACTGGACCGTCATCGGGGCTATCGAACCGGGCAGCTTCGACGAACCGACGCCGGCCGAGGTCGCGGAATTGATCGAGCAGATCCGCGCCGAGGGAGTCCCGGTCATCTTCGGATCCGAGGTATTCCCCTCACCGGTTCTGGAGACCATCGCCGCTGAGGCCGGCGTGCGCTACGAGGATTCGCTGCGTGATGACGACCTGCCCGGCGGCCCCGGCGATCCCGAGCACAATCTGCTGTCGCTGCTGCGCTACAACTACCGCACCATGATCACCGGATTAGGTGGCACCCCGACCCAGCTCGATGCTCTGGTGTTCACCGTGCCGACGGACAACGCGTATTACCCGCAGTGACCCGGGGCGGGTCACCGGCCCCGGGATAGGGTGAGGCGCGTGGCCTCCGCTCCGCTGATTGCCCTGAGGAGGGTGGACGCGGGTTACCGCCACTCCACCGTCTTGCACGACGTCGACTTCGCTGTCGATCATCGGTCGTTCACCGGGATCGTCGGGCCGTCCGGGGCGGGGAAAACCACGCTCCTGCGCCTTCTGCTGGGCTCGCTCAAGCCAGCGAGCGGGACCATCGAGCGGTCGCCCGGTGTCGCGGTTTCCTATGTTCCGCAGTTGGAGACGGTGAACTGGAACTTCCCCATCACCGTGGCCGAGTGCGTGCAGATGTCACGCACCGGACGCCGTCTGCCGTGGGCCAGCCGCTCCGAACGCGCCGAGGTGGCTGCGGTGCTCGAGCGCCTGGGCATCGGCGAACTCGCGCAGCGCCACATCCGCGAACTCTCCGGTGGTCAGCAGCAGCGCATGTTCTTGGCCCGGGCGTTGATCCGCCGACCGCAACTGCTGCTGCTGGACGAGCCCACCAGCGGGGTGGATATCTCCACCCGGCACGACGTCCTCCACCTTCTCGCGGACCTGCATCACGATGGGATGGGCATCGTGCTCACCACCCACGACCTCAACGGGATGGCGGCTCACCTGCCTGATCTGGTGTGTGTGAACGGCCGGATCGTGGCCCAGGGTCCTCCCGACGCGGTGATCACCCCGGATGTCCTCGAGCAGACATTCGGTGCCCGCATGGAGGTCCTGCAGCATCTGGGCATGCTGGTGGTCGTCGATTCCTCCGGCCCCGGACGACTGGCGGGCTAGGGCGATGGAGGCACTGATCGATCCGTTGCAGTACGGGTTCTTCCAGCGAGGCTTGATCGTGGCCACCCTGTCGGGTGCGCTGCTGGGTTTCATCGGCGTCTACATCGTTCTGCGTGGCATGAGCTATATCGGTCACGGACTGTCGCATGCGATCTTCGGCGGATTCGCAGCGATGCAGCTGTTCGCCGCATCGTTCTACGTGCTCGGGGCCGGGCTGTGGGGCATCGCCTCAGCGATCGCCATCACGAACGTCGCTCGACGCAGTCGGCTCGGTGCCGACGCGGCGATCGGTGTCATCACCACAGCCTCCTTCGCTCTCGGCGTCGCGCTGTTCGCAAGATTCGGCTCAAGTGGGCCGGCTTTCGACAACGCGCTGTTCGGCAGCATCCTCGGCATCACGAACACCCAGATCTTCTGGCTGCTACTCGTCACCGCCTTCACCGCGATCGTGGTCTTCACGCGCTACCGCGCACTGTTGTTCACCACATTCGATCCTGAAGTCGCCGACGTGTCCGGCGTCAAAGTCGGCCGGACCGAAGCGCTGCTCATGATCATGCTGTCCCTGGCGATCCTGGTGACCCTCACCGTCATCGGCGTCACCCTCGTTGCCGCGATGCTGGTGATCCCGGCGGTCGTGGCACGGATGCTCACCGACTCATTCGGCCGAATGCTGGTGCTGTCGACGATCGTCGGCTCGATCTCCGGCCTGGTCGGGATGTACCTGAGCTACTACGCCGGCGTCCCGTCCGGAACGATGATCGTGCTCGTCGGAACCGCGGTCTTCCTCGTCGTCCTCGCGATCACCGGGGTGCGCGGCATGCGCCGCACCGTGGGACTCGACAGCCACGCCGCTCCCACGACCACCACGGGCAAGGAGAGCATCCGGCCATGAACCGGCTGTCTCCCGGTGATCTCGCACCCGACTTCACCCTCGATGACGACCATGGCCGCGCGGTGACCTTGACCGACTACGCCGGTCAGCGAGTGATCCTGTACGCCTATCCCGCCGCCATGACCCCTGGCTGCACCAAACAGGCCTGCGACTTTCGCGACTCTCTGGGCACGCTGACCGCCGCCGGTTACGCAGTTCTGGGCCTGTCCCCTGATCCGGTGGATTCGCTGGCGCAGTTCCGCGAGCGCGATCACCTGACTTTTGCGCTGCTGTCAGATCCGGACAAGGCCGTGCTCAGCGCCTACGGCGCCTACGGGGAGAAGAAGCTCTACGGCAAGGTCGTCGTCGGGGTGATCCGGTCGACGTTCGTCATCGATGCCGACGGTCGCATCGAGCAGGCGCGCTACAACGTCAAGGCCACCGGGCACGTCGCGAAGCTGCGCCGCGACCTCGGGCTCGACTAACCCGGCCATTACCCTGGGGGTGCCTCACGCGGGTGTGGCGGAATTGGCAGACGCGCAGGATTTAGGTTCCTGTGTCCTCGGACGTGAGGGTTCAAGTCCCTCCACCCGCACCCACCCCACCCCCCTTTTTTTCTCCGTCTTAGTTACCAAAATGGTCGATAACTGACGCAGTTATCGACCATTTTGGTAACTAAGACGTGATGGGGGTGGACTGGGGTGGATGGTTACAGGAGGGGGGCGAGGCTTGCGAAGGCTTGGCCCCGATGACTGATGGCGTCCTTCTCCTGCGCTGTGAGTTCCGCGGTCGTGCGCTGTTCACCGTGGGGGATGAAGATCGGGTCGTAGCCGAACCCGCCCTCTCCCCGAGGGGCATCCGTGAGGCGGCCCTCGAGCACACCCTCGACGATGTGTTCGGTGTCGTGCACCGGATCGACAACCGCTGCCGCGCAGACGAATTGAGCGTCTCGGCGCAACGCGGGTGTCTCCGCGAGTTGACCGAGCAGCAGCTCCAGGTTGGCCGCGTCGTCCCCGTGCTGGCCGCACCAGCGTGCCGAATGGATTCCCGGCATTCCATTCAAGGCATCGACGCACAGCCCGGAGTCATCAGCGATCGCAGGCAACCCGGTGAACTCAGCGGCCGATCGGGCCTTGAGCATGGCGTTCGCCGCGAACGTCGCCCCCGTCTCCGCCACATCCGGCGCGTCAGTCGGCAGCGGGACCAACTCGACATGGGCGCCGGCAGCCTGCAGGATCCGCGACACCTCATCGACCTTGTGAGCGTTGCGAGTGGCCATGACGTAGCGGCGGGTCATCCCTCGAGCCCCGTTCTCAGGCTTCGTTATCGAGCAGGGTGGCGCGCTGCAGGCCAGCCAATTGCGCACAGCCGGCCGTTGCCAGGGTGAGCATCTCGTCGAGCAGGGCCTTGTCGAACGGCTCCTGCTCGGCGGTTCCCTGCACCTCCACGAACCGACCATCACCGGTCATGACGACGTTCATGTCGGTGTCGGCGTTGACGTCGTCGTCGTAATGCAGATCGAGTCGCGGTTCGCCATCGACGATCCCGACGCTGACAGCGGCGACCGAATCAGTGAGCGGATCGCCATGTACGTGGCCCTCACGCCGAGCCCAGGCGATCGCATCCGCTAGTGCGACGAACGCGCCGGTGATCGCAGCCGTACGGGTTCCACCATCGGCCTGGAGGACATCGCAGTCGAGCACGATCGTGTTCTCACCGAGGGCCTCCATGTCGATGATCGCTCGGAGGCTGCGGCCCACCAGCCGAGAGATCTCCTGGGTGCGTCCGCCGAGTTTGCCCTTGACTGATTCGCGGTCGCTGCGAGTGTTAGTCGACCGCGGCAGCATGGCGTATTCGGCTGTCACCCAGCCGCGCCCGGAGTCCTTCAGCCACCGTGGCACGCCGGGGGTGAACGATGCGGTGCACAGCACTCGTGTGCGCCCGAAACTGACCAGGGCGGATCCCTCGGCCTGCTCGATCCACCCGCGTGCGAACGTCACCGGTCGCAGTTGATCGGCAGCCCGGCCATCGGTTCTCGTCATGCCCCGACCCTAGTGCGAGCCGAGAGTGAGGGTGAGGCCAGAGGTGGCGAGGGTGACATCGCGGCCGAAGCCCGCGCTGCCTTCGCGTGCCGACGCCGCCCGGTCGTGCCAGGCCACCAGATGGGTGAGCACGAGATGATCGACACCCGCCGCAGCAGCGTGTTCCCCGGCCTGCCTCGCGGTGAGGTGCACACCGTCGTTTCCCATTCCGTCGAGATACGACGCCTCGAACAGTGCGACATCAGCTCCTCGGGCCAGGTCGGTCAACGCTGGCGTAGGCGCGGTGTCACCCGAATACACCAGCGCATGTCCTGCGGCGTCGACTCGTATCGCGTAGGCCTCCACGGGATGCACCACCGGGGTCGTCGTGATCACGAAAGGGCCGATCTCGAATCGCGCCGGGCCTCCCTGACCATCGCCGATCGCACGGAAGTCGAAGATGCCTGCCATCCCCGGGTCCGCGTCGAGGCCATAGGCCGCCGCCATCCGCTGTGCGGTATCGGTCGGCCCGAACACCGGTATCGCAGGCAGGACTCCGGTGGGGTGATAGCGCCGGAACACATAGAACGACGTCAGATCGATGCAGTGATCCACATGAAGATGGGACAGCAGTACCGCATCGATGCGCGTCAAGTCGATGTGTTGCTGCAGCACACCCAGGGACCCATTACCGAGATCGAGCACGATCGCAGCATCGTCGTGCTCGATGAGATAGCAGGACGCTGGCGAGTCCGCCCCCGGGAAGGATCCAGCACAACCGACGACCGTGACCTGCATACGCCCGAGCCTAGTGACGATCCCGCCTAGTAACGATCGAGGAGGTGGCGCTCGGTCCAGCACACCCGGGCCAGTTCGGGCAGGAGGTCGCGGCTGCGCTTGGCGAACCACGGCACCCCGTGACGCACCAGCCAGACGGCCTGACGGGCTGCACTGGAGGTTCGAGTCGGGGCGATCGGGACCGCCTGGCGCACCGGGAAACGAGTCGCATCGAGCTCGCCGATCACCATGCGCGTGATCGCCCGATGTCCCAGCGGCCCCGGATGCATGCGATCGACGTGCCACAGGGAACGGTCAGCGGCGGCGAGGCGATCGCGGGGATCGACGAACGTGACGCCGACTGATTGGCCGATACAGTCGATGATCGCGTCGTTAGCCGCGCGGGCGCGCCGGGCGAGAACACCGCGCACAATGCGCGGCCCCGGTAGGGACTCGCGAGGGTCATGCAGGAGAACGATCACAACGTGACTTCCGGCGCGCGTCAGGGCATCGCAAACGACGCCGACGTCACGCCCGACCGAGGCAGCATCGAAATCGCCCCGCAACACATCGTTACCGCCGACAACCAGAGTGGTCAGGTCCGGACGCAGCGCAATCGCCGATGCCAGTTGCCGGTCGCGCACATCGCGGGCACGCGCCCCCAGCGTGGCGAGGTTCGCAAAGTGCGACGCATCGAGAGCGGTTGCCAGATGCGCCGCCCATCCGAGGTTCCCGCCTGCGTGAACCTGATCGCCGACACCGACGGTGACGCTGTCGCCCAGGGCGACGACGCGAGGTCGACCAACCGCGGTGAACGCCGCGGGATGGTCGCGACTGATCCGCGGTTCGGGGGCGAGTGATGTCACGGCACCAGCTCCCGATCCAGGCCGTGGACGTCGAGCATGGAGTCCACCGTGCGCTGCCAGGGGAACTCCTCGGCACGGGTGCGCGCCGCACGTCGGCAACCATCCTGCGGTCGACCCAGCACCGCTCGAACGGCTTCGGCGAGAGCCCGTGGCGTCGGCGGAGCCGCATGACCGGCCGCACCGCGCACGATCTCGCGAAGCGCCGAGGTCCGTGACGCCACGACCGGAGTCCCACTGGCGAGGGCTTCCAGTGCAGCCAGCCCGAAGGTCTCGATAGGGCCCGGTTGGATAACCACGTCCGCGCTCGCCAGGAGTGTTGCCAACTCCTCGCGATCACTGACGTGGCCGAGCACGGTCATCGGCAGGTGTCGCGCCGCCGCGCGCGCTTCGTCGAGCAACGGGCCGGCACCGGCCACGACCAGGCGCGCACTGACACCACGTCGACGCAGTTCCCGCAGCGTTTCCCATGCGAGATCGGGGCGCTTCTCCCGGGACAGGCGTGTGCATGACACGACAAGCACGTCGTGGTTGGGTTCGAGATATCGCTCACGCACCTGATGATCGCGTCGATCCGGCCGGAAGAACTGCAGATCGACGCCCAGCGGGATCTGCTGGGTATCGACACCGATTCGGGTGAATTCCTCAGCGGCGTATGACGTCGTCGCCACGATTCGATCGAACCTCCGGGCAGTGGACGCATTCCAACGATCGGCCAGCCTTCGAGCGGGCACAAACCGTCCACCATGTGCTCGCAGCACCCCGTCGACACGCTCATGCGCCCAGAACACCGAGGGAATCCCCTCCGACCGAGCCCACCAACCCAGCGAGCGCAGCGTCAGCCGGTCGCTGACCTCGAGTCGATCGGTTCCGAAGTCATGCAGGTGGGAGACGACGGTGTCCACGTCGGTGATCACCCGATAGCCACCCGATCGTGGCAGTCGCGGCGACGCGATGGTGACCACAGTCCCCCACGGTTGCTCGCTGATTTCGGTGGTGGGGCCGGGCACGATGAGCAGGCTGTCGTGACCTGCCTCGCGGTATCCGATGCCGAGGCGATGCAGGGCGGTGCGTAGACCACCACTGCGAGGTCCGTAGAAGTTGGCCACCTGAGCGATGCGCATCCTGGTTCTCCTCGCCTGTTATCCCGAAGCCTGTTGTCCTGTTATCCCGAAGCATGTTGTCTCGAAGCCTGTTGTCTCGAAGCCGCTATCCGGTCACCGACGTCGGCAATCGCACAGCGGAGTAGTGGTCGATGAGTTCATCGCCGATCGATTCCCATGTGCGGTGTCGCACCGATTCGCGGGCGAGCGCACCCATCGCCACCCGCTTGCGGGCGTCGCCGGTGAGATCGCGTACGGCATCGCGCAGGGACGACAGATCACCGGGTGGGTAGAGCCAGCCCGTGCGGCTGGGGTCAACGAGATCCAACGGTCCACCAGCTGCGACGGACACCACCGGAACTCCGCTGGCCAGTGATTCTTGGACGCTCTGGCAGAACGTCTCATGCGGACCGGTGTGCACCATTACATCGACGGTGGCGACCGCCTGAGATAGGGCAGGTCCGGTGAGTTGACCGGTGAAGTGAGCCGTCGGCAACCGTCGGTGCAGATCAGGCGCGCTCGGTCCGTCTCCGATGACGACGAGCCGGGTGTCGGGAAGGTCTGCGAGAACCGCGAGATCCGCAACCTGCTTCTCGGGTGCGAGGCGCCCCAGATACCCCACCACCACCTCACCCCGGGGAGCCCACTGATCGTGCAGGGCGATGCTGCGGTGCTCGGGGGCGAACCGCTGCGAATCCACTCCCCGCTGCCACAGGTGGACGCGCGGAACGTCGTGTTCACGAAGATCGTCGATGGCGCTCCGGGATGGCGCGAGAGTGCGGTCGGCGGCCTGATGGATCGATCTCAAGTGGCGCCACACCAGCGGGCGCATCATGCCCACTCCGTAGCGCTCGACGAACGAGGCGACATCGGTTTGATAGACCGCCACCGTCGGGATCTTCAGATTCTGTGCTGCGCGGACAGTGGGGATGCCGGTGAAAAACGGACTCGCAAGGTGCACGACATCGGGATCGATCTCGCGGAGGATCTCACCGATTGTTCCCTTACGAGCAAGGTGCAGGCGCACCTGCGGGTATCGCGGCAGGGGTAGCGATGCCATCCGCACGATCGGTGCATTCGCATACCGAGGTAGCTCACCGTGGTGGGTCGATTCGATCTGTTCGGATGTTCCCGCGGCGATGACGATCGCATCGTGCCCGCGGCGTTCGAGGTGTTCGACGATGCGCAGGACGGAATTCGTCACACCGTTGACATGAGGGAGGAACGACTCGGCCATGATCGCCACTCGCATAGGACCATGACACGCGCCGACCGTTCGGCCACGGCGACACCAAGGTGTCGTGTCGCCCACGACCAGGTGAATGTTTCGGGTTCGTTCGCCCTTCAGCGCCCGGCGCGGATTCGCGACACCGATCAGCGGGCGAACTCGCTGGTGTGCTCCACAGTTCCGATCTCGGGGCCGAGGAATCGTTGCCCCAGTGTGGTGAAGTCACGGGTGTCACCTGTCGCGGTGAATCGATGACGAGGTGGCGGCGCATCATCGCTGCGCAGCAGATCGTGGGCGACCAGAGTCCGATACACATCCTTGGCTGTCTCCTCCGCACTGGACACCAGGGTCACTCCATCGCCCATGACGTAGGAGATGACGCCGGTCAGCAGCGGATAGTGCGTGCACCCCAGAACCAGGGTGTCGATGTCGCTGGTCTGCAATGGCCCGAGGTAGTCGTGAGCGAGCGTGAGGAGTTCATCACCGCCGGTGATCCCCGCCTCGACGAATTCTACGAACCGAGGACAGGCCTGGCTGGTGAGCGCAAGATCGGGGGCCGCTGCGAACGCATCGTCATAGGCGCCACTCGCGATCGTGGCACGCGTACCGATCACGCCGACTCGACCGGTTCGGGTCGCGCGAACCGCTCGGCGCACGGCCGGGTGCACGACCTCGACGACGGGAACGTCGTATCGTTCCCGAGCATCGCGTAGCACCGCAGCGCTGGCCGAGTTGCAGGCGATGACCAGCATCTTGACTCCGGACTCCACCAGGTGATCCATGACATCGAGGGCATAGGACCGGACTTCGGCGATGGGAAGCGGGCCGTATGGGCCGCGGGCGGTATCGCCGACGTAGTGGATGGGCTCGTGCGGGAGTTGATCGAGCACCGCGCGCGCCACGGTGAGACCACCCACACCGGAGTCGAAGATCCCGATCGGTCGATCCCCGACCGCAGCCTGTTCGCCCACGAAGGTTCAGGCTAGGCCTAGGCTGCCCCCATGCCGACGCGACCCGCCCGGGCAGACACCTCGGATGCGGACATCCCGCGGTCTGCAACGGCCTGGCTCTCCCTCGGACTACTCCTCCTGACGACGCTGGCCAACCTTGCCGGCGCAATCACCAGCCTGGTCCTGCTCGCCGAGCCCGATGAGGCACAGCTGCTGTTCGGTTCTGCGGTGAGCGACTGGTTCTGGGGGCTGTCAGCCGTGCTGTTCACCGCGCTCACCCTCGTGTGCGCCTACGTCCTGAGAGCGGCCTGGAATCGAGATGCCGGGGCGGGTTTGGCGGTCAGCGTGCTCAGCCTGATCGGCATCGGCTACAGCCTCCTGACGATCACCCACGGTTACGGCTGGGCGGTGCTGGTGGTGTCACTGGGAATGCTCGTGGCCAATCAGGCCGCGACAGCCCAGGGCTACTACTCCGGTCACGCCCTGTCGATGCGCCGGGCCTGATCGACTGATGGGTCAGGCCCAGACCTGGCCTTCGAGGCGCTCCTCAGCCTCGTCGAGGGTTCCCTCATATGCCCCGGTTGACAGATATTTCCAGCCACCGTCACACACAATGAACGCAATATCCGCACTGCGACCCTCTTTCGCCGCCCGATTGCCCAGCCCGATCGCAGCGTGCAGGATCGCACCGGTGGAAATTCCCGCGAAGATGCCCTCCTGGTCGAGCAACTCGCGCACCCGACGGACCGCATCGCGGGGCCCGACCGAATACCGCGTCGTCAGCACCGACTCGTCATACAACTCCGGGACGAAACCCTCGTCGAGGTTGCGCAACCCGTAAACCAACTCGCCGTAGCGTGGTTCCGCAGCGACGATCTGGATATCTGGCTTGTGTTCCCGCAGGAATCGTCCTGCCCCCATCAAGGTTCCCGTCGTGCCCAACCCGGCTACGAAATGCGTGACGGTCGGCAGGTCAGCGAGGATCTCCGGACCCGTTGTCTCGTAGTGCGCCAACGCATTCGCGGGATTGCCGTACTGGTAGAGCATCACCCAATCGGGGTGTTCTTCCGCCATCCGGCGCGCGACTCGAACAGCCTCGTTCGACCCACCCGCGCCCGGCGAATACACGACCTCGGCACCCCACATCCGCAGCAGTTGCGTGCGCTCAGACGAGGTGTTCTCCGGCATCACGCACACGAGGTTGTAGCCCTTCAAGCGGGCCGCCATCGCCAGCGAGATTCCGGTGTTGCCGCTTGTCGGCTCCAAGATCGTGCAGCCGGGGGTCAGCAGACCGTCTTTCTCCGCCTGCTCGACCATGCTCAACGCCGCGCGATCCTTCACCGATCCGGTCGGGTTGCGGTCTTCGAGTTTGGCCCACAGCCGGACATCGGGTGACGGCGACAATCGGGGCAGCCCCACGAGAGGGGTGTGCCCTACCGAATCAAGGAGGGAGTCATAGCGCATCGGCAGACCTCGACGACTGCGCGTCAGCCGCCGGCGACGGCCGGCAGGATCGTCACGGAGTCGCCGTCACCCAGCGGGGTGTCGATCCCGCCGAGGAACCGCACGTCCTCATCGTTGAGATAGACGTTGATGAAGCGACGCAGCGCGCCATCTTCGACCAGCCGGTCGCGCAACCCCGCGTGCCGGGCATCGAGGTCATCGATCAGCGCCGCCAGGGTCGCGCCCTCGCCCTCCACGATCTTGGCCCCGTCGGTATAGGGACGCAGGATCGTGGGAATTCGCACCTCGATGGCCATGGTGCCAACTCTACGGGGCATCGGGGGACGGGGCATCTGCCGAGGTCACCTCGACCGGCTCTTCACTCACCTCACCATCGACGATCCGAAACGACCGCACCTCGACTGGCCCATCGCCGCTGCCGCATTCGCGCGTGGACACCAGCAGGTAGTGCGCATGAGGCTCGGAGGCGTAGGCGATGTCGGTGCGCGAGGGATAGGCCTCGGTCGCGGTGTGGGAGTGATAGATCACCACCGGCTCCTCCCCGCGATCGTCCATGTCCCGGTACAACGCGAGCAGATCGCGGGAGTCGAACTCATAGAACGTGGGCGATCGGGCCGCGTTGACCATGGGGATGAAACGGGTGGGGGTATCTGCCCCCTCGGGGCCCGCGATGACCCCGCACGCCTCGTCGGGATGGTCGGCGCGGGCATGGGCGATCACGGCGTCGAGGAGATCAGCGGGAATCCGGAGCATCGGGCCAGCCTAGGGCGAGAGCCCAGACACCCCGGATCCGCTCACCAATCGGCCGCTATTCCGGGGATCTGCTCACCAGAGGGCCGCCCGTTGGTGAGCAGATCCCGGCTGGAGCGACCCATTCGTGAGCACTTTCGATCACGTGCGACAGGTGTTCCTTTACGCGCCGGTAGGGGTGAAAAAATCGCTCCACAGGTGTGTCAACTTGCGAGATGTTACGTGGAGGTGAACGCTGTCCCCCGAGGCCCCATCACGCGGGGTCTGCTCAATCGGACTCGGGTCCGCCGGACCCACCGTCATGGAGGTACCGCGTGCCAAACGTAGAAGTACTCACTAATGGGCAGTTCCAGGCTGTCTACAACGTTCTTTCCCTGGCTCTGGCGTCGATGGGAGCCACCACGGTCTTCCTGCTCGTCGTTATGAATCGTGTTCTGCCCCGCTACCGCATCGCGGTCGCGGTTTCGGCGATGGTCACGCTCATCGCTGCGTACCACTACTTCCGGATCTTCAACTCCTTCTCCGACGCCTACGTGGCCGTCGAAGCGGGAGCACCGGGAGTCGCTGACTCCTTCGCCCTGATCCAGGGTGTGGGCTTCAACGAGGGCTACCGCTATGTCGACTGGCTGCTTACCGTTCCGCTGCTGTTGTTCGAGACGATCGCTGTGCTGGCCCTGCCGGCAGCGGTGCGCTCGTCACTGCTGTGGAAGCTCATCCCCGCATCGGTGCTGATGATCGTGCTGGGCTGGCCCGGTGAGATCACCGCTGAGATCGCTCCCAAGGCGATCTGGGGTGCGCTGTCAACGATTCCGTTCCTCTACATCCTCTACGTGCTGTTCGTGGAGTTGTCGAAGGCGGCCAAGACCCAGCCGAACCAGGTTGGCAAGGACCTCGCCGGTCTGCGCTGGCTGCTGCTGGCCACGTGGGGCGTCTACCCGATCTCGTACATGTTCCCGATGTTCGGGCTCGACGGTGCCGACTCGTTCGTGTACCGCCAGATCGGATACTCCATCGCCGATGTCTTGGCCAAGTGTCTGTTCGGTCTGCTGATCTACAAGATCGCTCGCGTGAAGAGCATGTACGACGATCCGCAGTTCGCCGCGGTCGAGATGAAGGAAGCTCCTTCGAGCGAGAAGTCATCCGCCTGATCGC
>JAGYOB010000341.1 GCA_018399515.1 Candidatus Nanopelagicales bacterium | reverse complement strand
ACCGAGCAGATCGTCGGTGTGGTCCACGAGGGACGCTCCCCACGCGACATGCTCAGCGCGTTCATGGCTCGGTCACCCAAGGCCGAACCAGGGGTGCGGGGATCCCGCTAGCACGGCTGCTGTTTGGAGGAGCGGCGCCGAAGCCTCACCAGGGCTCGAGCGCGGCGACCAGATCCGCCCACAGATCCTCCACATCCTCGATGCCCACCGACATGCGCACGAGGTCATCGGGGACGAGGTCGCTCTCCAAGGACCAGCGACGTCGACGTTCCAGGAGCGATTCCACTCCGCCCAGGCTGGTGGCATGCACCCACAGGCGTACCCGATCGCTCAGTGCCTGCGCGGCACTGCGCCCACCGACGAACTCGATGGCCAGGATCGTTCCCGGCCCGGCCATCGTGCGCTGCGCGAGATCGTAGCCGGGATCATCGGGCAGGCCGGGGTAACGGACCTTGGCGATAGCCGGATGCGTCGCCAGACGTTCGGCGAGGATCTGGGCGCTGGATTGCGCGTGGCGCCACCGCAGCGCCAGAGTGCGCAGGCCGCGCAGAGCCAGATAGCACTCGAGGGCGCCGGGAAACCCGCCGAGCAGGGTGCGTCGAGGGACCATTTCCGCGGCGGCATCGGGGTCTGCGAACACCAGCGCCCCGGCCAGTAGGTCCGAGTGGCCGCCGATCATCTTCGTGGCGCTGTGCAGCACGACATCAGCGCCAGACTCGATCGGTCGTTGGGCGAGGGGAGTGGCGAAGGTGTTGTCGCACACCAAGATCGCCTTATTTGCTCGTGCGATCTCAGCGATGGTCGCCAGATCTGCGATCTCCAGCATCGGGTTGGTGGGGGACTCGACCCAGACCATGCTTGCGCCTCGAGCAGCATCGGCGACCGCGTCGGTATCGGTGATGTCGATGGCCCGAAGTGCGATGCGCCCCGCCTGGTCCAATTGCCGGGCGCGGACCGAGACACCGGTGTAGGCGTGACGGGGTGCGACGACGACACCTCCGGTGGTGACGGTGTCGAACAGGGCGCTGGCCGCGGCCATCCCGGAGGCGAAGGAGACAGCGTGGCCGCCCTCCAGTCCGCCGAGAGCCTGTTCGAGAGCCTGGCTGCCGCGGGTGCCGTCACGGGCATATTCGAAGTCCCCTCCCGCGTGGTACGTCGACACGGCCTCGATAGGGACGTTGAGGGGGTGGCCGGGTTCGCGTGGGGGTCGACCGAGGTGGACGACCGCGGTGTCGACGCTCCAGGTCGGATCATCTGTCGGCATGGCGTGTCACCTTAGGGCAAGCGGGCGGATAGCGTTCACGCCGTGGATCGCCGACGCGTGGCCGTGGTTCTGGGCGGGCGCAGCAGTGAGCACGCGATCTCCTGTCTCAGCGCCACGAGCGTCGTGGATTCCCTCGATCGATCCCGATACGACGTCGTCGCGATCGGTATCAGCCGTGCGGGTGGCTGGGTGGAACTGCCCGATGACCCGCGGGCCTGGTCCACGACCGGTGACCGGCTCCCCGAGGTGGGCGCCGCGGTGTCGGGCAGCGCAGCATCGACCGAGCAGGCGATCGCGCTGCTGGCCGAGGCCGACGTGGTGTTCCCGGTGCTGCATGGTCCCTGGGGGGAGGACGGCACGATCCAGGGTCTGCTGGAGACCATCGGGGTTCCCTATGTGGGGTCTGGAGTGCTGGCGTCGGCGGCTGCGATGGACAAAGGGGTGATGAAGTCACTGCTCGTCTCAGCCGGACTGCCGGTCGGGCCATGGCGGGTGATCACCGACCGGCAGTGGCGGACCGACCGTGGTGCAGCCCTCGACCGAGTAGCCGAACTCGAGAGTCCAGTCTTCGTCAAGCCGGCCCGTGCGGGATCATCCGTCGGGATCAGCAAGGTCACCGATCACAGCGATCTGGTCGATGCGATCGAGTCGGCTCGAGCATGGGATCCCCGGGTGATCGTGGAGGCGCAGATCGCACCTGCTCGAGAAATCGAATGCGGGGTGCTGACCGACGAACTCGGGCGCCCCTTCTCCAGCGCTTGCGCCGAGATCCGTGTCCGCGCCGGACATGACTTCTACGACTTCGAGGCGAAGTACCTCGATGACTCAGCGGACTTGATTGTGCCCGCGGAGATCACCGACGAGATCACCGACGAGGTTCGCCGGCTGAGTGCCGCGGCTTTCGATGCGCTGGGATGCGAGGGTCTGGCCCGTGTCGACTTTTTCGTCACACCGCTCGACATCGTGATCAACGAGGTGAACACGATGCCGGGATTCACGCCGATCTCGATGTTCCCGCGGATGTGGGCGGCCAGCGGAATGGACTATCCCGGACTGGTCGATCACCTCGTCTCCGACGCCTTGCGCCGGGCGCCCGGACTCCGCTGAAACTGCGCGGGAGACTGCGCCGGAGACTGCGCCGGAGACCGGGATGGGGCTCAGCCGGATGTCCGCAGCCCCGAGCTGATGTCGGCGATGATCCCACCGGGGGATGCGTAGGCCTGGGGGATGACGACCTCGATGAACAACGTCGAGGCATCCTCCCCGCCGAGTTCGCCTCCGTCGAATTCCACCGCGGTGAAAACCGTCCCGGCTTCCAACGGTTCGGGGAGCCAGCCGATGCCATCGACGTCGAGGAGGACCGATGTCGGGGACAGGGCGGCCGGCCGGGAGACTCCGCAGCGCAGCACGATCGGGGGTTCCCCCCAGGCCGCGGTCGCTGGTGAATCGGGTGTCGTGGGGCGTTGTCCTGCGCCATCGACGGCGGGGGGCAGACCCGCGACGAGAGCCGAGCAGATCGCCGGTGGCTGGGATGGTGGTTCGACGGCGACCTGGCGCCCGCAGCCGGTGAGAATGAGCCCGATGACGACGAGCGAACCGATCAGCGGGACAGCGGCGGGTGGCATCAGTGCGGCGAAGGTGGGATCACAAAGCGACGACGGGACAGGTCAGGGTCCGGGTGATGCCGGGGATTCCCTGGATCTCGTGCAACACGCTGCGACCGAAATCATCCATGGTGGCCGCTTCGGCGCGCACGATGATGTCGT
>JAGYOB010000340.1 GCA_018399515.1 Candidatus Nanopelagicales bacterium | reverse complement strand
ACGACATCGAGTTGATGAAGTTCGCCGGCTCACGCTTGGGCAAGCGCGTGTTCGAGTTGGAAGACCTCACCCTTCGAGTTGGTGACCGCACACTTGTCGACAACGTCACCTGGAATATCGGGCCCGGTGACCGCGTGGGAGTCCTCGGGCCGAATGGCGCGGGCAAATCGACCCTGCTCAACGCCCTGCTCGGTGACCGTGAACTTGATGGTGGTCGCATCCGCACGGGCTCGACGGTCAAACCGGTTCTGCTATCGCAGCGCCTCGATGATCTGCCCGCCGATGATCGGGTGCTGGAATCAGTGGAGCGAGTGGCGCGCTACGTGGATCTGGGTAAAGCCGGCGAGATCAGTGCGTCATCGCTGTGCGAACGGCTCGGGTTCACCGGTGGCGCGCAGTGGACGCGCATCGGCGACCTGTCCGGTGGTGAACGACGGCGGTTGCAGTTGACCAGGGTTTTGATGTCAGGCCCGAACGTGTTGATGCTCGATGAGCCGACCAATGACTTCGACGTCGAGACGCTCTCGGCTCTGGAGGACCTGCTCGATGGTTTTGCCGGAACGCTGCTCGTGGTGTCGCACGACCGGTACTTCCTCGAGCGGGTGTGCACGACATATCGCGCGGTGCTCGGGGATGGTCAGGTCCGTGATCTGCCCGGCGGGATCGAGGAATACCTGAAGGTGCGGGCAGCGATGGAAGAAGTCCCGACGGACGCACCCACGGAGGGTGTTGCGCAGCCGAAACTTTCCGGTGGCCAGCGCCACGAGATCACCAAGCAGATCTCTTCGATCGAGCGCCGCATCGCGAAGCGTCAGTCTCAGGCCGAGACGCTGCACGCATCCCTGGCCGAGCACGCCACCGATCCCGAGCGCCTCCTGGCCGACACTGCGGCGCTGCGCGAGGTCGAGGCGGAAATCGCCGAATTCGAAGAGGAGTGGCTCACCCTGGCCGCACGCCTGGAGGAATCGTGATCACGCGGTTTGCTCCGACGCCGAGTGGGTATCTGCACCTCGGCAATGCGGTGCATCTTCGGCTGCTGACTCTGCTCGCCGAAGACCGTGGATGGCAGATCGCCCTGCGCATCGATGACATCGATCCTGATCGCACGCGACCGGAATACATCGCCGATATCCACGACATGATCGAGTGGCTCGAGGTGCCGATCACCGGTGCGGCGCGTAGCCAAAGCCAGCACATGGACGAGTACGCACTCGCACGCGATGAATTGGTGACTCAGGGTGCCTATGTGTGTGCGTGTTCGCGCAGCGAGTGGCAAGGACACGAGGGGGCCGGTTGTCCGGGGAAGTGCTCACACCTCGAGCTCGTCACCGGAGAAACCGCGTTGCGGATGCAGGTGGGTGATGACGACATCGTGGTGTGGCGGCGCGAAGGCATACCCGCCTACCATCTCGCGAACATCGTCGATGACGACGCGATGGGCATCACCCACATTCTGCGTGGCGAGGACTTGCGCGAGGCGACCGTGGCGCAGAGATCGCTGTCCGCATACCTGCCGCAATCGAGGTTCGCTGAAATCGAAGTCCTTCACCACGACCTGCTGATCGACGATGACGGTCGCAAACTGTCCAAGAGTGCTGGAATGCAGGCGCAACCCCCGCCGCGCACAGCCGAGGTCAGAGCACGAATCGAACAGACCGCGCACCAACTGCTGGGCACACTCACTACTGTGCGGCCATGAGTCTCTCGCCGACCGTGCCCCGACGTGATCGGCGCACCTGGGTCTCCTACGCACAGATGGGGGCCTACGGCTTCTTCGTATACGCCCTCGGCGCCTCACAGATCCTGCTGAGAGAGGAGCAGCAGACATCACGGACCATCGCCGGGCTCCACGGCAGCGGCTGGGCGCTGGGCATCGTCATCATGTCCTTCGCCAGCCCGCGCATCAGCGCACGGATCGGGCGCGGCCGCGCCATGCGCTTGGGCTCGATATTGATGATCGCCGGAATCCTCGGCTACACGAGCGGCCTGCCGGTGATCTTCACCATCGCTTCGGTGGTCGTGGCCGGGTGCGGTGGCGCGCTCATGGTGGCGGGATTGAGCGCCTTCCTCGGGGAACAGCAGGGTCCGGCGGCACCGTCATCGATCTC
>JAGYOB010000339.1 GCA_018399515.1 Candidatus Nanopelagicales bacterium | reverse complement strand
GACTCGACGGTGATCGGACCGAGTCGCACCTCGGGGCGATCGGGCGCGAGGAATCGCGACTCCACGATGTCGCCGGCATCGTCGACGAACTGCACGATCGCCTGCTGGGCTTCTGCGCCGGTGACCGTGGTGATGGCGGTTAAACCCGCCGTGATCTCCGTGCGCTGAACACGCACCCCGGGTACGCCGTCGATACTCAAGCTCACCGGACCGTAGGAATCGACGGTGTCGGGTGCAGGGCCGACGGGTGCGATATCGAGCACGAGCGTGCCGTCGGCGCGTACGTTCGCCCGCTGGATCGTGAACGTCAGCGAACCACCCTCGAAGGCGAGCAGTGCTTGCGGCCTCGGTCGCGGTATTCGAGCGGTTGCGCCGTCGCTGGCACGGCGCCACCCCAGGGTGAGCAGCATCTGCTCGGTCGACATCTGCCCGGCTCGACGCTGCGACGGTGCGGAGAACCAGGAGACGAGATTGCCGGTACGCGTCAAGGTCAGGCGGATCGGTCGCCCCCCTCCGACAAGGGAAGCATCTGCTGCCTGCTGGACGAACAGCACTCGTCCGCGCGCTGTACCGGGAACAACCGGAGCTGGATCGACAGTGATCGTCGGTTCAGGGGATGGTGCGGGGCCGGTCGTCGATGTCGGCGCAGGTGCGGTCGGCGACGCCGAGGTTGCGGTGGGTGCCGGCGTCGGAGAATCCGTGGGATCGGTGGCGCTGCCATTCGTGCAGGCTGCGAGCGTGAGCGCCCCGACGAAAGCCAGGATCAGAATGAGTCGACGGTAACGAGAGTTGGTGGCTGCCATCGCTAGTGCGACGACCCTGCCGGCAGGAGCACATCGCGACCGAGGAATGGTTGCAGCGCAGCAGGAACCCGAACCGAACCGTCGGCTTGCTGGTGGTTCTCCAAGAGAGCGACGATGACGCGCGGCATCGCGCACAGGGTCCCGTTCAATGTTGCGACAGGGCGAGTGCCGTCATCGCCGCGCACCCGCACGCGCAGTCTGCGCGCCTGGAACTGTGTGGTGTTCGACGTCGATGTCACCTCGCGATACGTCCCCTGCGTCGGTATCCATGCTTCGATGTCGAACTTGCGTGCGGCACTGGAACCTAGATCACCGGTGGCCACGTCGATGACCCGATAGGGAATCTGCAGCTCATCCATGAACTGCCGCTCCCATGCCAGCAGCCGCTCGTGTTCGGCCTCAGCCTCGTCGGGCGTGGTGAACACGAACATCTCGACCTTGTCGAATTGGTGCACGCGGATGATGCCGCGGGTGTCCTTGCCGTACGTACCGGCCTCGCGCCGAAAACACGAGGACCAGCCGACATAGCGAAGTGGCAGCGAATCGGCGGACAGGATCTCGTCAGCATGCATCGCGGCGAGGGGCACTTCGGCCGTACCGACGAGGTACATGTCATCAGATTCGATCCGGTAGACGTTCTCGGCTGCCTGGCCGAGGAATCCCGTTCCCTCCATCGCACTCGGCGAAACCAGCACCGGTGGCACGATGGGGGTGAAGCCGTGCTCGGTGGCGCGTGCGATCGCGAGGTTCAGCAATGCCAGTTCCAGGAGCGCGCCCACACCGGTAAGGAAATAGAACCGGGAACCTGAAACCTTGGCTGCCCGCTCGATGTCGATGGCGCCAAGCAACTCGCCGAGTTCGACGTGATCG
>JAGYOB010000338.1 GCA_018399515.1 Candidatus Nanopelagicales bacterium | reverse complement strand
GTCGCGCCATTCCTGGGCCGTCGATACCTCCACCTCACCGGTGAGAACCTGCTGTGAGCCGTCAGCCTCGACGACGACCTCGCCGAGCGGGTCGATAACTGCCGAATAGCCACCGAGCGCCGTGCCGTTTTGGATCCCCACACCATTGCTGGCCACCACCCACGCCAGATTCTCGATCGCGCGTGCCCGCAGCAGCACCCGCCAGTGCTCGATGCGCTTGGTGGGCCAGCCTGAGGTGATGAGGAATGATTCGGCACCCGCGTCGACAAGCGCACGGAACTGCTCGGGGAAGCGCAGGTCATAACACGTCGCCAAACCGGTTTTGCCCAGCGGTGTGTCGACGACGACGTAGTCCTCGCCCGCACTCATCACGCTCGGCTCGCCACCGTCGAAGCCGAACAGGTGCACCTTGCGATAGGTCGCCGCGATCGTGCCGTCAGGGTCGAACAGCACCGAGGTGTTGAAGGTGTGTCCGGCGGCATCACGTTCGGGGAAGGAGCCCATGTGCAGCCAGGTTTTCTCCTGCGCGGCAATATCGGAGAACGCCGCGACCAGTGGGCCGTCCAGCGGTTCAGCGAACTCCTTCGACGCGTGGATGTCGAAAGCACCCGCGAGCCACAACTCCGGCAGCACGACCAGATCGGCGCCATCGCAGGCAGCACGCGTGACGTCGATCGCACGATCGACGCGCGCCGCCGGAGTTTCGGTGGCGGTGTCCTGGGCGAGTTGGACGAGGGCAACGGACGTCACGCCCCTCACCCTAGGCCAGATCGCAGGGCTCGTGGATGGGACTTAGGTCGTGGGAAGTGACGTGCCCTGCAGGTCGGAGAATCCACCGTTGAGGTCGTAGATGTGCACATAACCCAGGCCGGCCATCTGAGCGGTGGCAGCGGCCGAACGGCTACCGGTCCGGCAGTACACCGCGTAGGTCGCTTCGGGATCGAGCTGGGCGATCTGCGCGGCGAAGTCAGGGAATTCCACGGGGATGTTCAGCGCGCCCTCGACATGGCCGGCGTTGAACTCCTGCGGGGTGCGCACGTCGATGATCACCGTTCCGGTGGTCTCAGCGGCGTTGACCCAGGTGGGCACGTCGACGCGCTCGGGGCTCGCGGGCTTCGTGGCCGCCGCGGTCGGTGCCGGAGCGGGACTGGAGTCCGAGGAGGAGCAGCCGGCCAGGCCGGCGGGGGCCACGAGCAGGGCGGTCAGGGCGAGGATCGGAAGGATGCGACGTGTCTTCTGCATACCCCCTAGGGTATACCACGACAGGTGGGGGATGCTCACCGACGCTGGTTGAGCTGCCCCAGATAGGCGTTATAGGCGTCCAATTCGGCGTTGCCGTCCCGGTCGGCCTGCCGGTCCTTGCGCCGAGCCTCGCGTTCATCGGACTTCATCCACTGCAGGGTGATCATCACGACCAGGAACAGCATCGGGATCTCTGAGATGCCCCACGCGACCTGACCACCGAGTTGAGTGTCGCGCAGCGGATCGGTCACCCAGTCCGGGCGCACGATGCCGTACCACTCCTGGGCGAGTGGCTGGCTGCCCATCATCACCACGATGGAGAAGAACCCGTGCACGCCGAGCGCCACGAGCACGAGGGCGAATCGCGCCCAATACGGCAGCGGCTTGGGCACCGGATCGACCCCGATGACGATCCAGGCGAACAGATAACCCGACGCCAGGAAGTGCATCTGCATCGCGATATGGCCGATATGGGAGCCCATCAGCCACGCCATCGTCGGCGTGAAATACAGCACGAACATCGACAGCGAGAACACCGCGAACACGAACAGCGGATTCGTCACGACCTTCGCGGCCGGTGAATGCAGACCCCACACGATCCACTCGCGCGGGCCGCGCTGCGGACCGGGCGATGGCTTCAACGCACGCAGCGCCAGGGTGAACGGACCGCCGAGCACCAGCAGGAACGGCGCAACCATCGCCATCGTCATGTGCTGCACCATGTGCAGACCGACCGAGACCTGCGAATACAGCGCGATGCCTGAGTTCGTCGTCCAGATCATCACCGCGATACCGGTCAACCAGGCCAGCATGCGACCGATCGGCCAGTGATCACCCCGTGACCACAACCGGGCAGCGCCCATGACGTACAGCGCGGCGAGCACCAAGCCACCGATGAAGAACACCGGCTCGAACAGGAAGCCGCCGATCACTCCCTCGGCAGTCGGTGGGGGCGGATACGGATAGCCGAGCAGTGATTCGCCGAAGGTCGGCAGAAGCGATGACACCCGCGGATAGTCGCTGAGCGCCAACGCAACACCGAGGCCGAACGCGACCACGATGAGCGACACCTCGAGGGTGAGCACGCGGAGGAACGCCTTCGACCGCTGCGGGCTGTCCAGTTGCGGGACGAGCCGGCGACGCACCAGGGCTGCGACCCCGACGAGTGCGGTGAGCACGACGATCTTGGCGAGCACGGTGCGGCCGTAGTCGGTGGTGAACAGCTGGTCGGGAGTATCCAGGCGGGTATAGGCGTTCGCCAATCCACTGACACCGAGCAGGATGACGGCGATGAGTGCGGTGAGGCCGAAGCGACGGGCGGCACGCTGAAGCGAGGAAGCATCGGCGAAACCGTTCTCGCGCCGCAAGCCGTGCACGATGAGCACGATCAACCCACCGATCCACACCATCGCCGCCGCGACATGCGCAACCCCGGCCGACAGTGCGAGGGCGTGATCACCCAGACCCGAACCGTGACCGGCCAGGGTCGGCAGTGATGCTGCTCCGATGGTCAGCACGAGCAGCACCGCGGCGCTCGCGGTCGAGGCGATGAACACCGCCGACACCGCGATCACAGCAGCCAGCAGGGCGGTGAAGGCTAGGGCGCGCGAGGTCGGGATCTCCATCGCGTAGGTCGAGATGATCTCTGGGCGCAGCGCCTCGGTGAGTGGAACACCCAGGACATTGCCGACGGTGAGCACCATCTGAATGAGGGCCAGCACCGCCCACACTGCCGCGGAGATGACCGCGCGCATGACATCCGCCCGGCCCAGGGCGGACACGGTGCCGTTGCGCCCGGCCGGATCGAGGAATGCCGCCCCGATCAGCCAAGCGGCGGTCACGGCAGCAGCCAGGTCGGTGAGCACCCGTGAGATCGGCAGCCCCCACCCGATGATCGGGCCGGGATCGGGCAGGCCGGGGGTCGATGGTTCGTAGGCACCGCCGGCGGCCACCATCGCCGCAGCAGTAGCGAGCACGGCGAGGAGGACCAGGCCGAAAGCACGCGGCCCCCAGCGCCCGAAGCGCGGCTCGGCCTCTTCGGGTGCGTCAGGGGCGGTGGTGAGGGTCATTTCCGACGGACGATCAATCCGATGATGACGATGACGGCCAGGGCGATGACAGCGATGCCGGCGATCAACCACCCCGTCGTCGAGCCGCTCTCATCGGCAGCCTCGGTCGTCGTCGGCGAGGGCACCGGAGTCGTCGGCTCCGGAGTCGGGGCCGGCGCCGTCGTGGGTTCGGGGGTGGGGGTCGGTTCGGGGGTCGG
>JAGYOB010000337.1 GCA_018399515.1 Candidatus Nanopelagicales bacterium | reverse complement strand
CCCGGCCCAACCGCGACCCCGCTGCCCGATGTCGGCGCGACCACCTGGCTGATCGCCGATCTGGATTCCGGAGCGATCCTGGCTACGCGCGGCCCGCACGTCCAGCGTCCTCCCGCGAGCACTTTCAAGACCCTTACGGCGTTGACCCTCATCCCTCGACTCAATTCCGAGGAGGTCTATGTCACGACATACGACGATGTCGCCATCGAGGGAAGCCGGGTCGGCCTGGTCGAGGATGGTGAGTACACGATCGCCGAACTCTTCCTCGGTCTGTTCCTGCAGAGCGGCAACGACGCAGCCATGGCGCTGGCCAATGCCAACGGCGGCATGGATCGCACGATCGCCCAGATGAATGAGGAGCTGCAGCGGCTGCAGGCCTATGACACCGTCGCCAAGAACACCTCCGGACTGCCTGCTCAAGGACAGATCTCCAGCGCCTACGACCTAGCGCTCATCGCCCGTGAGGGCCTGCAGGATCCCGAATTCCGCCGATACGCCACAACGATCAGCGTTCCCGACTATCCCGGATACATGCCCGCCGAGCCCGGCGAAACCCGCGGTACGTTCACCATCGCCAACCAGAATCCGCTGCTCAACCCGATCGACGGCCGGGCACCCTACGAGGGCGCCATCGGGTTGAAGACCGGCTGGACGACCGAGGCGGGCAAGACCTTCATCGGCGCAGCACAGCGCGGCGACACCTCTTTGGTCGTCACCGTGATGAACTTCTCCGGACCCACCTACGACGCTGCAGCGCCGCTTCTGGACTGGGGCTTCGCCAATATCGACGCGGTCACCCCGGTGGGATACCTGGTCGACCCGGTCCGACCTGGTTTCGGTGAGGCCACCGCCGCTCCGGTACCCACGGTCGCTCCCGATGCCGGTGGCGGCCCCCAGGAACCTGAAGTCACCTCGCCCACGGTGGAAGAAACCTCAGCCTTGCAAACCGCCGCAGCGGTCGGCTCCAACGGATGGGCCTGGGGCCTGCTGGCAGCCATGGCGGTCGGGGTGGTGCTCGTCATCATGGGGCTGCGCAGCCTGCGACCACCTCCGCCTCGCCCGAGGCGCAATTACGCTGCGCGACCCGGTGATGCCGATACCGACGACGATCGTGAAGCGCTGGCTCAATCGGGCAGCTGAACGAATCCCACACGGTCATAGACGGCCGCTAACGTCGGGGCCGCGGCTTCACGTGCACGGTGGGCTCCCAGATTCATCAAACGCGTCAATTCGCCCGGATCGGCCATCAACTCCGCGACGGCAGCGGCGAACGGCCCCGTGAACGACAGCACTGCATCGATGGCGGCGGTCTTCAGGTCTCCGTATCCCCCGCCCTGCAGATCGGTTGCAACCTGCTCGGGGGTGCGATCGGTGAAGGCACCGATGAGGGACAGCAGATTCGACACCCCAGGCTTCGACTCGCGATCGAGCGCGATCTCACGTCCAGAGTCGGTGACCGCGGTCTTGATCTTCTTGGTCAGAACACGTTCGTCGTCCAGCAGGAACAGGCAGCCCGACGGGGATGACTTGCTCATCTTCGACGTGGGATCGGCCAGGTCGAGGATCTTGGCCGTGTCCGCGACGATCAAAGCCGTAGGAACGACGAACGTCTCACCGAATCGCGAGTTGAAACGTTGAGCAAGATCGCGGGTGAGCTCCAAGTGCTGTCGTTGATCCTCGCCGACCGGCACCCCGTCTGCCTGGTAGATCAGGATGTCGGCGGCCTGCAGGACCGGATATGTGAACAGCCCGACCGTCGATCGATCGGCCCCTTCCCTGGCGGACTTATCCTTGAACTGCGTCATGCGCCCGGCCTCACCGAAACCGGTCATGCATTGCAGCACCCACGACAATTGGGAATGCTCGGGGACATGGCTCTGCACGAAGATCGTGGCCCG
Source organism: Candidatus Nanopelagicales bacterium (assembly GCA_018399515.1). Lineage (GTDB taxonomy): Bacteria > Actinomycetota > Actinomycetes > S36-B12 > S36-B12 > M55B157. The sequence continues at coordinate 13,383 of JAGYOB010000337.1, read as the reverse complement.
CTGAGGATCTAAGCCAGCGGCCATCAACTGGGCGAAGGACAGCAGCGTCCGGTGTCGCAGCACCTGGGGGTCGTAATCAACGGTGATCGCGTGCTGATCGACCACGCAGTAGAACGCATCGTGGGTTTCTTGCAGATCCACCCACCGACGGATCGCACCGAGGTAGTTGCCGACCTGGAAGGAATCGGCTGTCGGCTGGATTCCCGACAACACGCGGGGTGGCTGGTTGACCGGTGCTGTGCTTGCCGGTGCGCTGCTCGGGGATGCGGACATAGTGGACGTCATTGTGGCAGCGTGGTCACTGCGCCCGACGAGGGCCGCCCTGCGGGCGAACCGGTGGGTCCGCCCGGGCTGACCCGGATGCGGGCGATGCGGCGGCCGTCCATCGCCGTCACCGCTAGGAGACAACCATCGACGTCGACGGTCGCACCGAGATCAGGCACCGACCCCAACCGAGCCATCACGAATCCAGCGACGGTCTCATAGGGCCCCTCGGGTAGTTCGAGGCCGGTTCGCTCAGAGAAGTCTTCGAGGTTCAGCAGGCCATCGACCTCGGAGGCGAGCACAGTCATCGGTGCGTCGTACTCATCGCGGATATCACCGACGAGTTCTTCGACGAGATCCTCCAGGGTGACGATGCCGGCAGTCCCCCCGTATTCGTCGACCACGATCGCTAGATGCTGTCCACGACGCCGCATCTCGGTCAACGCCGGAATGACGGCCTTCGAGCCGGGAAAGAAGGGAACCTTGCGCGCCAGGGAGCCCAGACGCATCGTGCGCTTGGACTCATCGAGGCTCAGCAGGTCGCGCACGTGAACGAATCCGATGACGTCATCCGCAGACCCGCGGATGACCGGATAGCGGGAATGCGGTGCGTCAGCGACGGTCTGTGCCGCCTCGGCAACGAGCAACCCCGCCTCGAGGAATTCCACCTCCGTACGCGGCAGCATCACTTCCCGCAGTTCTCGATCACCGGCTTCGAACACATCATCAATGAGCGTACGTTCCTCGACCGAGAGGTCTTCGTGCGCTGCCACCATGTCCCGCAGTTCCTCGCCGGTGATGTGCTCACGTCCAGTTTTGGGATCACCACCCAAGAGGCGGACGAGTCCATTGGTCGACACCGACAGCAGCCAGATGAACGGCCGCGCCACCTTCGCGAGGAGTTCGACGGGGGCCGCGACAGCCAGGGCCGTGGATTCGGCCCGCTGCAGGGCGAGTCTCTTGGGAACCAACTCGCCGACGACCAGGGACACATATGCGATCACCACCGTAACGAGGATGAAGGCCATCACTCCTGCAAGTCCCTCGGACAACCCCCAGCCGACGAAGACCGGCGCCAGCGAGGGAGCGATCTGAGAAGCACCGAACCCGGCAGAGACGAAGCCAGCCAGCGTGACGCCCACTTGGACCGCGGCGAGGAACCTGTTGGGCTCGCGGGCCAGGCTCGCCAGAATCCGGCCACGGCTCCCCCGCACGGATAGCCGGTCGATCTGGCTTTCGCGCAAGGACACCAAAGCGATCTCAGCCGCTGCGAAGAACCCGCCGATCAAGACGAACAGCAGAACCAATCCGGCATTCACCAGCAACTCGGACACGCTGCCGAGGATACGCCACCGTCATCGTGGCGATGTGCGGACCAGAATGCGGGGGGGGTGTGCGAGCCGCCTGGGCTATAGATCGACAGCGAGGTACTGGGGCTCGAGGAACTCGTGGATTCCCGCGAACCCACCCTCGCGGCCCAGCCCCGATTCCTTCATACCACCGAAGGGTGCCGCGGGATCAGACGCCAATCCTCGATCGATCGCGACCATGCCCGATTGCAACCGACGAGCGACCGAGATTCCCCGCCCCTTGTCGCCGGCGTAGACATACGAGATCAGTCCGTACTCGGTGTCGTTGGCCATCGCGATGGCCTCATCATCGCTGGTGATCGACACGATCGGCACGATCGGCCCAAAGATCTCGTTGCGAGTCAGGGTGGAGCCGTGTTCGACACCGCTCACGACGTGCGGGGCGATGAATGCACCGGTTGCCGGAGCTTCGGCCACCTCCTGCGGAGTGGCACCTTCGTCACGCGCAGCATCGAGCAGGGACACGATCTTATCGCGCTCGACGACGCTGACCATCGCTCCCAGATCATTATTCCGATCGATGCCCGGCCCGATCTTCAATCCCCGCAACGCGGCGGTGAGCGCAGCGGTGAAATCCTCGACAACCGACTCGTGGACATAGAAGCGGTTCGCTGCCGTGCACGCTGCACCACCGTTGCGCATCTTGGCGATCATCGCCCCTTCGACTGCGGCGGAGACATCGGCGCCTTCGAGGACGAGGAACGGCGCATTGCCACCCAATTCCATGGACGATGGCAACACTCGCTGGGCGGTCTGCTCCAACAGCAACTTTCCGACGAACGTCGATCCGGTAAAGGACAGCGTCGCCACGCGATCATCCGCCAGGATCGCCGACGAGACCGCGCCGGCCTGCGAGGTGGTGACGACATTCACCACTCCATCGGGCACTCCGGCTCGTTGCAGGACGCCGGCAACCCACAACGCCGTCAAGGGTGTCTCCGCAGCCGGCTTGAGCACAGCGGTGCACCCTGCTGCCAGTGCCGGCGCGAGCTTCCTCGTCGCCATCGCCGCCGGAAAGTTCCACGGCGTGATCATGTAGGCCACACCCATCGGCTGATACGTGGTGATGATGGTCTTGTCACCCGCAGGTGAGGGGCGGAAACCACCTTCGACCCGCACTGCTTCCTCGGCGAACCACCGGAAGAACTCCGCAGCATAGGTCGCCTCGCCCAGAGCGTCACGCCACGCCTTGCCGTTCTCCAACACGATCAGACGCGCGCAATCCTCGACCTCGGCGGTCATGATCTCGAAGGCGCGGCGCAAGACCTCCGAGCGTTGCCGAGCCGGGGTCGCCGCCCATGCACCGAATGCGTCATGCGCGGCGCTCACCGCCGACAACCCCTCGTCGACACTCGCGTCACCGACCTGCGCCAGCGCGGTCAGCGACGCCGGATTGATCACCTCGAGATGAGCCGCGCTGGTCAGCCAGGAGCCGCCGATGAACAATCCGGTCGGCGCACCGGTAGGCAGAGCGTCGGTGGTCATCGTGGCCTCCTCATCTGGCGAATCCCCGCGTGGAACGTCGCTGCTGGAACGTCGCTGCTGTCGCGCCCCTCCAGACCCAGACTAGTCGTCGAAGACGATGCTCAAGGGCGCGTGGTCGCTCCAGCGTTCGGCGTAGGTGGGCGCCTTTCCCACGACCGCTTCTCGGGCGCGCCCGGCTAGCCCGGGAGTCGTGGCAACGTAGTCGATCCGCCAGCCGCCATCGGTGTCGAAGCCCTTCCCCCGCCATGACCACCAGGTATAGGGACCTGGCCCTGGACCACCGAGTGCCCGGCCGAGGTCCGCCCACGGGCCTTTCCCGCTGCCGGCCGGACCGAACCACCTGTCCAGGTAGGCCCGCTCTTCTGGCAGGAAGCCGGCATTCTTGAGGTTGCCCTTCCAGTTTTTGATGTCGACCTCGGCGTGGGCGATATTGAAGTCCCCCGCAACGAGCACGTGTCCTTTGCGCCGACCTGCACGACGTTTCAAACTCGCCAAGCGCGCGTCGACAGCATCGAGAAAGCGGTATTTATCGTCCTGGCGCGCGGTGCCTACCTCACCGGAATGGATGTAGGCACTCACCACGGTCAGCGGTTCTCCCCGCGCATCGATGTCGACCTCGATCCACCGCCCCGAATCGGCGAAGTACTCCTCACCCACCCCGATGCGGATATCGGTCGGCTCAGCCCGTGTGAGTACCGCTACCCCGTTGCGGCCCTTATCTGATGATTCGGCATAGGCCAGATGCCAGGCAGCCAAGCCGGTGTCGGCGAGCTCGGTCTGGACTTGCTCGGGGTTGGCTCGGACCTCCTGCAGGCAGATGACGTCGGCGTTATCGTCGACCAGCCAATCCAGCCCGCCACGCCGGGCCGCCGCCCGGATGCCATTGACATTGGCCGTCGTGACCCGCATGGACCCCTCCTGCGTATCGAGCCCTTCTTCGGGCGATTCAGGCCCGATTTGGGCGCCTTTCACCCGAAGAAGGGCTAATTCATGGCTTTGCGGAGGTTCTCGTCGATTGCGGCGAGGAACTCCTGGGTGGTCAGGTGCGGCTGATCGGGACCGACGAGCAGCGACAGATCCTTGGTCATCTTGCCCGACTCGACAGTCTCGATGCATACGCGCTCGAGGGTCTGGGCGAACTGCGAGACCGCCGGGGTGCCATCGAGCTTGCCGCGATGCTCCAGCCCGCGTGTCCAGGCGAAGATCGATGCGATCGGGTTGGTCGAGGTCGGCTTGCCCTGCTGGTGCTGGCGGTAATGGCGGGTGACCGTGCCGTGTGCGGCCTCCGCTTCGACCGTCTTGCCATCGGGGGTCATCAAGACGCTGGTCATCAGTCCCAGCGAGCCGAAGCCTTGAGCCACGGTGTCCGACTGCACATCACCGTCGTAGTTCTTACACGCCCAGACGTATCCACCCTCCCACTTCAACGCTGCGGCGACCATATCGTCGATGAGTCGGTGCTCATAGGTGATGCCGGCGGCCTCGAAGTCAGCTGCGAACTCCGCGTCGAACACCTCGGCGAAGAGGTCCTTGAACCGGCCGTCGTAGGCCTTCAAGATCGTGTTCTTCGTCGACATGTAGACCGGGTAGTTGCGGGCCAGGCCGTAGCGGAAGGAGGCGCGAGCGAAATCGCGGATCGAATCGTCGAGGTTGTACATCCCCATGGCAACGCCGCCGGCGGGGAAGTCGAAGACGTTGAACTCCATCGGTTCGGAGCCGTCTGCGGGGGTAAAGGTCATCGTCAAGGTGCCAGCCTGCTCGACCTTGAAGTCGGTCGCGCGGTACTGATCGCCGAAAGCGTGACGTCCGACGATGATGGGCTTGGTCCACGTCGGAACCAGCCGCGGGATGTTGTTGATGATGATCGGCTCACGGAAGATCACACCACCGAGGATGTTGCGGATCGTGCCGTTGGGTGAGCGCCACATCTTCTTGAGGCCGAACTCCTCAACGCGTGCCTCGTCGGGAGTAATGGTTGCGCACTTCACACCCACGCCGTACTGCTGGATGGCATGTGCCGCATCGATGGTGACCTGATCGTCTGTCGCGTCGCGGTACTCGACACCGAGGTCGTAGTACTTGAGGTCGATATCGAGATAGGGAAGGATCAATTGATCCTTGATGAACTGCCAGATGATGCGGGTCATCTCATCGCCATCGAGTTCGACGACGGGGTTGTCCACCTTGATCTTCGCCACGCTGATGTCCTTCGCTCTCTCGATCTCGTCGATCTATCGGATGTACCTGTCGGGGTTCACATCATCGTTGGAGCTGTGCGGATTTCTTACAGCAGACCGAGGGACGCCACAGCGTCGCGTTCCTCGATGAGTTCATTGATCGAGAAGTCGATGCGAGCCCGCGAATCCGCGTCGATATCCAGGCCTTCAACGCGCTTCCACTGCCCACCCTCGCTCGTGCAGGGCACGCCGGCGATGATGCCTTCGGGGATTCCATAGGAACCATCGGACATCAAGCCAACCGACACCCAATCCCCCGCCGGGGTACCCAGCGCCCAGTCGTGCACGTGGTCGATCGCGGCATTGGCCGCTGACGCTGCGGATGAGGCACCGCGCGCTTCGATGATCGCCGCGCCGCGCTTGGCGACGGTCGGGATGAAGGTATCGGTGACCCAAGCGGAATCATCGATGACCGCCGGTGCCGGACGCCCGGCGATTTCGGCGTGTGTGAGGTCGGGGTACTGCGACGCGGAGTGGTTGCCCCACACGATCATCTGAGTGACATCGGAAACCGGCGCCCCGGCCTTCTGCGCGACCTGGGTCAGGGCCCGGTTGTGGTCCAAGCGCATCATCGCGGTGAACCGCTCACCGGGGATATCCGGCGCGTGCGCCGAGGCGATCAACGCGTTCGTGTTCGCTGGATTACCAACGACCAGGATGCGCACATCGTCGGCCGCACCCGCATTGAGTGCCTCGCCCTGCGGCTTGAAAATCCCACCGTTGGCCTCGAGCAGATCGCGTCGCTCCATGCCCGGTCCCCGCGGTCGGGCCCCGACCAGCAGCGCAACATTGACACCGTCGAAGGCGACGCGCGGGTCATCGGTAATGTCGATGCCGGCCAGCAGTGGGAACGCGCAGTCGTCGAGTTCCATCGCGGTGCCCTCGGCGGCACCGAGCGCAGGGGTGATCTCCAGCAGGCGCAACCGCACCGGGGTTTGCGGCCCCAGCAGGGCACCGGAGGCGATGCGGAACAGCAGGGCGTAGCCGATCTGGCCGGCTGCACCGGTGACAGCGACGTTGACGGGGGCTGGGGACATACGGATCCACCTCGCAGGACGAAAAAGTGCCGAAGGCCACGGTTAGCGCGAGGCTCTCGCTCGCCCCTGCATCACCGCTGGAGGTGCTGGTCGCTCACGGTGATGTCTTGACGTCGAGATATCTCGCAGGCACGAGGTTATCCAGCGCGGTTCGGGCTAGGACGGCGGGGGCACCCACAGTGCGAACAACAGCAGCGCCCCACCGAGTGAACCTAAGACGATGAGGTCCACGGTGCGCCCACGAACGGCCAGCATGCCGACCTGCGCGCGGGGCAGGACCAGACGCAAGACGAAGGCGGTGAGCACTCCGACCGCGAGAAGGATCGAGCCGATGCGGAACTGATCGAGAGCGACGAAACCTACCGAGACCCCCATTACGCCCAGAACGACGATCAGCGGCCACTGTGCGAACAGATCCCGGCTGCGACGCGATCGCGGGCGCAGGGGGGTCACCGCCGCAAGCGGAGGGTCGGTCGACTCACCTGGTGACGCTGCACCCGTGCCCGAATCTCCCACGTTGATCAGCCTACGACGATTCGGCAGCCCGCTCGGATGCCGCGACAACGTTTGCTAGCAGCATCGCGCGGGTCATCGGCCCGACTCCGCCGGGCATCGGGGCGAGGAACTCCGCGACATCGGCCACCCCGGGGTCGACGTCACCAACGAGCCCAGAATCGGTGCGGGTGATACCCACATCGAGCACCGCCGCACCGGGCCTGACCCAGTCGGCCTGCACGAGCCCGGGAACACCGGCCGCAGCGACGATCACATCAGCCCGACGACAGTGATCGGCGATGTCACGGGTCCCCGTATGGCACAGCGTCACGGTCGCGTTTTCGCTACGTCGGGTGAGCAGCAGACCCAGCGGTCGACCGACGGTCACCCCGCGCCCGATCACCACGACCTCGGCACCGGACAGCGCCACGTCGTAGGCGCGCAGCAGGGTGACGATCCCGTGTGGCGTGCACGGCAGCGGCCCATCGACACCGAGCACGAGACGACCCAGATTGGTCGGGTGCAGTCCATCAGCGTCCTTGCTCGGGTCCATCATCTCCAGCACCCGGTTGGCGTCGAGGCCCTTCGGGAGCGGCAACTGCACGATGTAGCCGGTGACGGCGGGGTCGGCATTGAGATCAGCAACGGCACGCTCGACTTGATCCTGCGTCGAATCAGCCGGCATATCGACACGGATCGAGGCGATGCCGACCTCGGCGCAATCGCGATGCTTGCCCGCGACATAGGAGTGGCTGCCAGGGTCGTCCCCGACCAGGACGGTAGCCAGACCCGGTGTTCGACCGACCGTGGCCAATCGGGCGACTCGTTGCGCCAGGTCCTGCTTCACAGCAGACGCTGTCGCTTTGCCATCCAAGATCGTGGCGCTCATAAGTGACGAACCTAGTACTCCAGCATCAAGTGTTTCGAGCGCGGGGCTTCACGACGTTCTCGTGACCGCTCTGGGACCTCGTCGCCATTGAGCGGATGAGCCCACGGCAACAGCTAAGACCGCGAGGCACACGCCGCCGATCAGCGCCGGAGTTACCCGCACCCCTTCCGTAGGAATGAGGATGTCGATCGCGAGCGCACCGGCCATTTGCCCCAGCACCCCGATGATGGTGAGAAGAAGAATTCCGAGGTACCTGACCGCCCACGCAGTGTTTAGCACAATGAAGAGGCCAAATACAGCTCCGAGGTACAGCCACCATGTGCCTAGTCCTGGGGACGAGGGCGTGCCGGTAGCAAGGGAAAAGACTGAGATGACAGTCAGCACCAGTGTTCCTACCGCGAAATTCACTCCGGCGCCGATGCTCGGCTGACCACTCACTCTCGCTATTTGCCCATTAGCTGCCGCTTGGAACGAGATTGCCATGCCGCCGACGAGCGCGAGCCCCGCTGCTCCCCAGGCCAGATCTCCTCGTCCATCCGGGACAAACCGATCACTAACAGAAACAACGACTGCTGTCACCGCTAGCACAGCGGCCAGAACCCGAGTGATCGTCAGTCGTCGGCGTCCTCCCGGGCCAAGCCCCCATCGATCGACCGAAAGCGAACTCGTTGTCTGACCGGCGACGAGAGCAATCGAGAAAACCGCTACTCCAACGAGTGGGGTAACCACCCCCATCAGCGTGATAATCGACGCACCGACCAGTCCTCCAACGAACCACCACAGTTTGACCTGCCCATCGCGCACAGCGGACATGAATCGTCGCAGCGCTCTGCGAACGGGGCGGATGGCGAACAGTACAAGGACCATCATGGCGAGTTGCATCGCCATGTTCACCAGGGCGATGCGTGTTGGAGGTACGCCCTCCATCGCAAGAGCGCTGTTAGCACGGATCTGCAGATTAACCCCTACTGAGGCTAGGAATGTGGTTACTCCTGCGAGGACCACCACCGCCTGGTTCCTCGCCCATGGCATGCGGGTCACCGGACGGCCTCGATCCCTGCTCATCTCCTCAAACCGCCGATGCTAGACATCGACCTGAGGGTCTAGTGGAAGAAATGTCGCGTCCCGGTCAGGTACATCGTCGCGCCGGCAGCCTGTGCAGCCGCGATGACCTCCGCATCGCGCACCGACCCTCCCGGTTGCACGACAGCGCGAACACCCGCATCCAGCAGCACTTCGAGCCCATCGGGGAACGGGAAGAACGCATCAGAGGCAGCGACTGCACCACGCACTCGCTCTTCACCTGCGCGCGCGACAGCCAGTCGAGCTGAATCGACGCGATTCACCTGTCCCATGCCTACACCGACGGCTGCTTGATCGGCGGCGAGCAGGATCGCATTGGATTTCACCGAACGCACCGCGCGCCAGGCGAACACCAGATCGGCGAGCGTGGTCGCGTCAGCCGGCTGCCCGCACGCCAACTGCCACTGCGACGGGTCGTCACCGGGAGCATCGACGGCGTCGAAGGTCTGCACGAGAAGGCCGCCACTGATCGCCCGCCATTCATCCTTCGAGCGCTTGGCCATATCGACGACCAGGACACGCAGGTTCTTCTTCTCAGCGAGGATCTCCACTGCTTCGGGTGTGAAACCCGGTGCGATGACGACCTCGGTGAACACGTCAGCCATCGCCAGAGCCATCGCCTCGGTTACCTCGCGGTTGGCCGCGACGACCCCACCGAATGCTGACACGGGATCGGTCGCGAACGCCTTCGTGTAGGCCGCGTGGATATCCCGACCGACGGCGATCCCACAGGGATTGGCGTGCTTGATGATGGCCACCGCGGGCTCATCGTGATCGCGGGCGGCACGCAGAGCGGCATCAGCATCGACGTAGTTGTTGTACGACATCTCCTTGCCCTGCAATTGCTGGGCCTGAGCGAGACCGACCGGCGCACCCTGCTGGGTGTAGACCGCTGCCGCCTGGTGCGGGTTCTCGCCGTAGCGAAGTGCGTTCAACAACGCGAAACTGCCGCCGCGCCACGATGGTTGCTTCTCATCGCGCAGCATCCACGTTGCGACAGCGGTGTCATAGGACGCGGTGTGAGCGAAGGCTTCGGCGGCGAGTTCGCGACGTTGATCGAGAGTGAAACCACCGTCGGAGACCGCCTCGACAATCTGGCCGTAGCGTGCCGGAGACACGACGACGGCCACGCTGGCGTGATTCTTCGCCGACGCGCGCACCATGGCCGGACCACCAATATCGATCTGCTCGACGCACTCGTCCTGATCAGCACCGGAGGCGACAGTTTCGGTGAACGGATAGAGGTTGACCACCACGAGGTCGAAGGGTGCGATCCCCAGATCCGCGAGTTGCGCCGCGTGGTCCTCGCGGCCCAGATCGGCGAGCAGGCCGGCGTGGATGTTGGGGTGGAGGGTCTTCACACGGCCATCAAGACATTCGGGGAACCCCGTTACATCGGACACGGGAGTCACCGGTACTCCGGACTGTTGGATGCGGGCGGCTGTCGATCCGGTCGAAACGATCACCACACCGGCATCGTCCAGCGCGCGCGCCAGATCCTCGAGCCCGGTCTTGTCATAAACCGAGATCAGGGCCCGGCGCACGGGTCGTTGATATTCCGTCACGGGATCGTCACCTTCCTTCCGGTCACCGTGCAGCCGTGGCGGCACAGATCGCTCACGATGTCGACGAGCAGGCGCCGCTCGACGATCTTGATCTGCTCGTGCACATGGGCTTCATCGTCATGCGGCTGAACGGTCACGGCTTCCTGGGCCAGGATCGGACCTGTGTCGACACCCGCATCCACCAGGTGGATGGTGCATCCGGTGACCCGGACTCCGTACGCCAGTGCATCGCGCACGCCGTGAGCACCGGCGAAGGACGGGAGCAGCGCCGGATGCGAGTTGACGATGCGTCCGGGGAAACGGGAGAGCACCGGGTCACCGAGAATGCGCATGAAACCCGCGCACACGATCCAATCCGGCGAGAAATTCGCGATCGCATCGGCCAGGCGGGCATTCCACTCCCCGCGATCGGGATGCTCACCGGGGTCGACGACTACCGTCGGGATATCCGCTCGGGCAGCGCGCTCGATCGCCGGCGCATCGACACGATCGGACAGCATGCCGACGATGCGATAGGCAATCGTCAAATCGGACTGAGCATCGATCAGTGCCTGCATGAGCGTGCCCGATCCCGATGCGAGGACAACGATCCGGGCGGTCACGGGCGCACAGCCTACGCGGGTGCCGCTCAGGGGTCGTACCCATGAGACTGCTCAGCGGTCGTAGATCACCAGATCGCCGGCTACCCGGTCATGGATTCCCTGCACCCGGCCGCTGCTATCAGCGAGAGGAGACAACGCGATGACGACGATGAGCAGCCAGGCCCACGGACCGATCACCGGCAGCAGCCCCACCGCAGCAGGAATCCCCAGGAGCACCGCCCAGCGCCGAGCCGACGCCGACCATCCCGGGCGGCCTCCGGTGTCAGCGCGAATGCAGCGGATGCCCACCGCCCAGCCGCCAGGGGTTCGTCCGGCGAGGGCGAGGAAGACGATGAAGTAGACCGCCGTGACAGCGAAGGTCAGCACGCTGAGCCAATCGGGGCTGAACACAGACTGGCCGACGATGAGGCGCTCACCGGTTTGGGCATCGATGCGCACCTGGACCGGCGAACCGGACGGGGCGACCTGGGACCACACCAGCGCGACGACCGCCAGGATCAACAGCCCGTCGACGAAGGCACCGGCCAGCCGGCGCGGCACCGATGCGGGCACCACCGCGAGCACGGCCGAACGCGACGGGGGCGAATCAGCGGCACGCGAACCCGGCGCAGGCGAGTTCCCAGCCCGCGAGACCGGGCCACGAGATGCGGGCTCACCGGAACCGCGCGCTACCGGTGCGCTACGGATGGTGCTGGCCATACGGGCTTCCTTCCTGCAGGTTCTCAGCACCAATTTCGGCAACTGGCGTTCGGGGTTCCCACATGCGGTCTGGTTCGTCATCGGAGGAGCCCGCGGCGAGGATTGGAATAACGATGATGAGTGATCCGACCGCCCAGAGCAGCGCCGCCACGCCGAGAGTGGGTCCGATGATCGGGCCGATCCGGCTGAGCAGGTCGGTTCCCAGGGAGCCCGAGCTGGCCACCAGCAGCATCCCGAGCGCTAGCGTGGCAACCGCGATCATCCCCGCGACCTCGGCGAACAGCGACCAACCGTGCGCTCCCCGGCGCTTGAGTGTGTAGCCCCCCAGAATTCCTGCGATCAGGCCGATGATCGGCAGTGCCGCCGCACCGGCCGGTGGCGCCTCGGGCACCGCACCCAGCAGGGGGAACACCGGCAATACGACCTCGCTGGATGCGGTGAACGGGCTGATGACCGCGCCGCTGGACATCGTGAAACCGATGCCCAGCAGGTACGACACCGCCCAGCCGATGAGAATGGGCAGGTACCCCAGGCTCAACATGAGGATCACCGCGAAACCTGCCGCGTCCGGGGCGAGGGACATCAGCAGACGGTGAGTCTGATCGGCATGGGCGACCAGGGAGATACCGACCGCGAGCGCACCCGCGACGATCAGCACACCGACGCAGACCACCGCCCCGGCGCTCACGCGGCGAACCCAGGTCGGCAGTCGGGAGGTCACGGCCTGGGTGAGCCCAGCCCCGCTTACCGCCCCCCACCCGAAGGCGAGGAACGACAGTCCAGCCGTCGTGGCCACAACACGCCCGAGTCCGGTCGTCGGATCATCGATCCAGATCGCCACGCCCAGGGCGAGTCCGGCGTAGGCGATCGCGGCGGCGGAGGTCGCGGTCGCCACCTGAGCGGTACGCATCAGGCCGCCGACCCGCGACGTCCAGCGACCGGCGAGGAACAGCAAAACCGCGGGGATCACTCCCAGCCCCCAGGGCAGCAGCGACACGGTCACGCCTGCGATCGCCACCGGCAGACCCTGTGCGGCCAGCCATGCGGTGCCGGTGATCGCGGCGACCTCCGGCCACGTGTCCCAGCCGGGGCCGACCTCGGGTGCGGTCAGCCACAGGGCGAACACGGGGACGGCGAACGCGATAGCGCTGAGCACGAAAGCTGCCAGCGCGGCGACCGGTCCGGCGACAATCGGGGGCCAGGTGCGCAGATCGGAATCGCTCTCCCGTGCAACTGCGACGGTCGCGACATCGGGTACGACTGAAGGATGCGACCGCGTCAAACCCGATCCCGACGCTGCTACCGGGGTCGCCTCATCGCGATCATGCTCCACCAGACGAGCCACACCGTCCAGGGTCGCAGGTCGAGGGCGGTGAACCCGGCAACGGCGCGCGGGTCGAGCGACTAACGCGAAAGGATCTCGCGCATCAACTGTGCGGTGGCGCTGGGCGTCTTGCCCACCCGAACCCCAACCGCCTCGAGCGCTTCGGCTTTCGCCGCGGCGGTGCCCGATGATCCGGAGACGATGGCACCGGCATGGCCCATCGTCTTGCCCTCGGGGGCAGTGAACCCGGCAACATAACCGACGACCGGCTTGCTGACGTTGTCGGCGATGAACGCTGCCGCACGCTCCTCGGCGTCGCCACCGATCTCGCCG
>JAGYOB010000336.1 GCA_018399515.1 Candidatus Nanopelagicales bacterium | reverse complement strand
CGAACGAGCTGCGAGATCACCGGTCTGGTCAACGGGGACACGTATTTCTTCGTCGTGCGCGCGGTCAACTCGATCGGTCCGAGTGAGTATTCACGCCCCTCCGATCCGGTCGTTCCGACTCCGCCCACGCCGCCACCGCCCCCACCGCCGGCCAAGATGACGATTGTGGTCAGCGGTACTCGGGGAGAGGTCCGCGGTAAACCCGGGGTGATCGTGCGTGGTGAAACGACCGGTTTCAAAACTGGTGCCCGCATGGTGCCGTGGCTGCGGTTCCCCGGCCCGAAGCCCTATGCGGCAGGGGATGCTCGCCCGCGCATCGGCGACGACGGTGACTTCACCTGGCAGCGGCGCACCAAGAAGAAGGTCTACCTCGTCATGCGCAGTGTCAATGACCAGATCCGCTCCAACCGGGTGATCATCCGACCCCCGAAGTGAAACTCACCCGCCGAGGGCCAGCACACGCGCGGGGAGTTTCCGCGGAAAGTGCCTTCGCCAGACAGAACTCGTGATGTGTCAGATGGGCTGGGCGAGTGCGGTGACGACGTCGGCGTACATCACCGATTTGATCGCGCCCAGGGTCTGACGGTTCTTGCCGGCGAGTTCGGCGACTGTTGCGTGAGCCACCTCGGGCAGGTTGTCGACATCGCAGATCGCATCCACGATGCCGGCCTCGAGCGCGGCGGATGCGTCATACCGACGACCCGTCGCCATCGAGTCCAGGGCGGTGCGCGGGGTCACCTTCGACTGGATGAGTGCGCTCATGCCGACGGAGAACGGGATGTTGATGTCGACCTCGGGCAGGCAGAAGAACCCGCGCTCGGTGCGCATCACGCGGTAATCGCACGCCAACGCCAACATCGCGCCCGCAGCGAAGCAGTGCCCGTTGATCGCGCACACCGTCGGCACCGGCAGCGTCAGGGTCTGGGAGAAGACCGACTGCACGCGCGCCACATACGCAGCCCATTCACCGGGGTTGGCCTGCAGCCAATCGAGGTCCAATCCATTGGAGAAGAACTTGCCGGTTGCGGTGATGCTCAGCGCGATGGGTTCGCTGCTGTCGCGAACCGCGGCGAGGGACTCCTCGACCTGGGTCAACCAGTCGGGGGAGAACCGGTTCTCGTCATCTCCGAGGTTCAACGTCCACACCGGGGCGGTCGTGGTGAGCGTGGCGGCCATGGGGCTCCTTCCGTAGTGACGAGACCGTATCGGACTCCCCTTGGAGGCTGCTTGGGTCTCGTATGGGGGGTATTCCCCCCACGCTTGGGATCTGGATTGGATTCAGTCCTCACCTGGCAGCACACTATGGCCTGGGGGTTCAGTAGAGGGGTTCACGAATGCGCAGCGTTCGCCGTCGCGGAGCGGCCATGGCCGCTATCAGCACGCTGCTCGTCGTCGGGATGCTGCCGGCGACCTATGCCAACGCTGCTCCCCGAGGCGGTGACGCCCCTGCCGAGGAAGCGGCCGCTGCGCCAGCTTCGGCCTCCGATGATGTGACGGTCGAGCGGCTCATCGTGCAGTACGCGCCCAAGGTCCGAGCGTGGAGTTCCGTCGACGACGTCGCGGGCGAAGACTCCGTCGATGTCGACCTGCAGGCCGGGCGCTGGATCGGCTTCGGGTACCGGACGGTGGAGTTGGCGGAGCCGGTCAGTGAGGCAGAAGCGCAACGCATCGCCGATGACCTGAGCGAGTCAGCCGAGGTTGTGTCCGCTGAGCCGGATCTGCCAGTCAGCATCACCATCGAGCCGGAGACCCTCACGATCAGTCCGGAGGCGGTGCAATCGAGCCCACCGTGGGGCTTGGACCGCATCGACCAGCG
>JAGYOB010000335.1 GCA_018399515.1 Candidatus Nanopelagicales bacterium | reverse complement strand
GCACGAGCCCTTGAAGTGAGACGACGTCGAGGGGTCGCACGGTCCCATCGGGCAGCTCGATGACGTCGGTATAGAAACCGATCTCGTCGTTCCACAGGCTCACCTGTTCTACACCGCGTTCCAACGCCCGGGCGATCAGCCAGGCGTTCCACACCCAGCGACCGAACATCGCTTCGTAGCCGGGATCGAATTGGGAAAGCTCAATGCTGATCTCCAGCATCTGCAGGGTCATCGTGGCCATCCACGCGGTACCGTCGACCTGATCGAGAACACCTCCCATCGGCAGTGGTTGATCACGGTCGAAAACGCCGATGTTGTCCATGCCCAGGAAGCCACCGCCGAAGACACCGCGATCCTCGGCGTCCTCCTGGTTCAGCCACCACGTCATGTTGACCAGCAGCGCCCGATAGGCCTGCGCGAGGAACTCGACATCGCCACGACCGGTGTGCGCTTTGTCCATTTGGTACACCTGCCACGCCGCCCACGCATTGACCGGCGGGTTCGTGTCAGAGAACGACCACTCATATGCGGGGATCTGTCCGTGCGGGTGCTGCGTGGTCGATGTCAGCAGCAGCAGGGTCTGCTCCTTGGCGAAATCCGGATCGATGAACGCCATCGTGACGCAATGGAAGGCCAGATCCCATGCGGCGAACCATGGGTATTCCCAAGCGTCGGGCATCAGCACGACATCGGCCATGAGGAAGTGCTTCCAGTCGTGATTGCGACCGGCCAGGCGCTCCTTCGGCGGTTCCGGTTGAGTCGGATCGCCGGTCAACCAGCGCCCCACCGCATAGTGGTAGTACTGCTTGCACCACAGCAACCCGGCCAGGGCCTGCCGCTGCACCAGGCGCTCGTCATCGGTCAGGGTCGGTGCCGCGGTCGACGCGTAGAAGTCATCGGCTTCCTGCTTGCGCGCGGCGAGGATGTCGTCTGCATCAGCGAAAGGCAAAGCCTGCTCGACAGGTGACAGTCGGAGCGTAACCGTCACGGACTGGCCTGGCTGGATGTCGAAACTAACCAGAGCAGCGGCCTTCGATCCTTCGTCCAGGGAAACAGCCGCCGCATCACCATGGACGAGAAATCGGTCAATGCCGTCCTTCGTCGTTGTGGACGCATTCACCGACCCGAACAGTTCGGAATTGTTGGTCTCGTTCTCACAGAACACCAGGCCCGGCGTATCCGATCCACCGGACATGACATACAGCCAGCGATCACCGAGCACATCGTGGGTCGCGTGGACGGCGTCATCACCGGCGCGAGTGATACGCGGCGCACGCGCATCGACTTCCCATGACCACGTGTTGCGAAACCACATCTGCGGGATGACCACGAGCGGAGCCGGATCGGGGCCGCGATTCGTCGCCGTGATCTTCCAGATGAGGTCTTCATGGGATGCCTTCGCATATTCGCAGGCGACATCGAAGTACCGGTTGGCCCGCCACTCTTCTTCGAGTGCATCAAAGAGTTCGTACTCGCCTTCATCCTGGCCGCGGGAAGCGTTCGTTGCGATCAGATCCTCGTAGGGAAATCGAGAATGCGGATACTTGTAGACCATCGAGGCATAGGCGTGGCTCGGCAGATTGTCGGTGTAGAACCAGTAGTCCTTGACGTCCTCGCCGTGGTTGCCCTGCGCATTCGTCAAGCCGAACGGGCGCTCCTTGATGATCGGATCGTGACCATTCCACAACGCCAAGCCCAGACACAGGATCTGATCACGATCGCACCACCCGGCGAGCGCGTCCTCATTCCATCGATACGCGCGACTGCGTGCGTGCTCGAAAGGAAAGTACGACCATGCGTCGCCATCAGCGCTGTAGTCCTCGCGCACCGTGCCCCATGCGCGTTCGCTGATGTAGGTGCCCCACCGCTGCCAGTCGACGGTTCCTTCGCGCTGCTCACGCAGGCGTTCGTGCTCCGCGGTCGCCACGCTGGTCCTGCCTTCCTCGGCGAGATCCGCCATCGGTGGCATTCAACACCATGCTGTGGCGCATCTCTGCAGTACCGAGTGATCGAAGCGCTGTGGTGGCTTTGGACGAGTCGAGATCGGCGCGCAGTCGTTGCCCACGATCCAGGGCTCGGTGGTCGACTAGTCCAATGGTGGGATCTGTTGTGTGCGCCTTCATCTGCTGCTCGAGTTCGGTGACAATCGGGAGTAGTAGTTCCAGCTGCATCACAAGCGCACGGGGATTGCGTCAAGCCTTTCGGGTCAGATCCTTGGCGAAGGCGAGCAGGTGTACCGGGGTCGCATCAGCGGCGAGGGGTGACCAATCGCGCTGCGGAGTGCGGGCATAGCCCAGCCGTGGATAGAACTCCCGCGCCCGGTCATTGCTGTCGATCACATACAGAACCGAGGTCGCAGCACCGGCCACCACAGCCCGCTGCTCGGCAGAGGCCATCAGCGACCGGGCGATACCCCCGCCCCAGGAATCTGACCGGACGGCCAGGAATCGGATCTCCCACTGCCCCTGCGCAGCCAACTCGCTCATCGGGTGACCGTGCTCGAACACCGAGATGGCACCCACGAGGTCGCCGGCTCTGTCGGCGACTAGCGTGCGATCCAATCTCGGGTGGACATCGCGCAGCACCGACTCGTACGGACTGCCCGGGGTGAGGTGCCCCCCATCGTGGTACGCCGAGACCGTGAGGTCGCCGATCGCATCGACCTGGTGCGGCTGCGCTGGGAGGATCCGGAAGGGGCCGTTCGCGGCCAGCGTTGACGTCACCTGCCTATCGTGGTGCATCCGGGCGACTCCTCAACCGACCCATGGTTCTTCGACACCGCCTGGCACCTGATACACCAGCCGTCCCAGAAACCACCCACGCGACCCACGGTGTACCTTTCGCCTGTGAGTGAACCCGAGGTCGAGGAAGAGTCCTCCTCGCGCTACATCCCCGACACCTCCGCCGGCTGGCGCGAACTGATCGCCGTGGTCTTGCTCTCCGTCACGGCCATCGCCACCGCCTGGAGCGGATTCCAATCGAGCAAGTGGGGCGGGGAGATGTCGATCGCCTTCAGCAAGGCGTCCACCGCTCGCATCGAGGCATCCCGGGCCGATGGCAATGCTAATCGTCAGTTGACGATCCAGGTCCAGCTTTACACCCAGTGGATCGCGGCATTTGCCGATGACGACGAGGAACTCGCCTCCTACCTCGCCGGGCGCTTCCCCGAACCCCTCGCTTCGGCGTGGGCAGCCTGGATCGCACTCCGGCCGCAGCAGAATCCCGATGCACCCGCCAGCCCCTTCGAGATGCCCGAATACGTCCAACCCGACGCGGTCGCTGCCAAAGAGGCCGACGAGCGAGCCGATGGACTGTTCCAGCAGGCCTTGGATAACAACCAACGCGGTGACAACTACACCCTGCTCGCCGTGGTGTTCGCCACCGTACTGTTCTTCGCCGCGATCTCCGGACGAGTGAAGAAGACTACGAATGCCTGGTTCCTGCTCGGCGTCGGGGTCGTTCTCTTCATCGGCGCAGCCGTAACGCTGATCTCCTATCCCCGGATCATTTGATCTGCATCGCGCTTCTTCAGCCGCTTGCGGTCGATGGCGAAGAAGCCGAGTGATCCGAACCCGATGATCATCTGCGGGAAGAAGGCGAAGGCGCGCCACATGATGTCCGCCGCGGTCGCCTGTGCCGCATCCGCTCCGAAATAGATCAGCAGACCGATCAGTGCAGCGTCGACAGTGCCGAGTCCACCCGGGGCGATCGGCACCGCGGCGAGGAGTAACGCGACCGAGAATGCCACGAATGCCTCGAGCACCGTCAACTCGCCGTCGAAGGCCCCCGTTCCGTACAGAGCACCCAGAAGCACGACGAACGGGGTGAACTGAGCGAGTGCGTTCGTGATGGTCAACTGCTTCCAGCGCGTCGCCACCATCTCGGCGGCCGTGTCGTGGAATCCGACAACGCTTTCCACCATGTCCGGCGGTGCTTTGTGGATGATCCGGAAGATCACGCTGACCACCCGCTGGGCTAACGTGCCGATCCGTCGTGCTCCTGCCTCACTACGCAGGATGATCGCGATGAAGATCACTGACACCAAGAACGCCACCGCGGCGATCACCGCGATGATCTCGAACTGTCCCTCCACCGTGCGACGTTCGATGGCGAACAGTGCGACCAATGCGAAGGCGGGGGCCCCGAACGTCATCAGATAGGTCCATACGGCGTCAGCGGCCACCGCTGCTGCCGCCTTCTTCTGCGGCACCTTGTAGCGCGACAGGATGCCGTACTGGACCCCCACCGCGATCGCTCCGCCACCCCAGGGAACACCGGTGGAGATCGCGAAACCAGCCTGGCGGTCGATGAACGCCGGCTTGTAGCCGAGTCCGGGAATCGCCGCGGGAGCTGTCAGCGGATACACCGCGATGCTCGCAATCGCACCGACGACGATGACGATGAGCCACTCGCGAGGAATCGAGAGCGCGGCTTCCCAACCCTGTTCGAAACTGCCGAATTGCGGGATCAACTCGGTGAAGATCAGGTACGCGGCCCCCAACCCCAGAATGATCAAGACGATCTTGGGCACCCACATCCGGGCCCAGGACTTCGGTGGATGGGTGGATTCAGGGACGGCCGCCTGATCGGTCATGGCTTCACTGTAGGGGTTCTGACGAGTCGACAGCCACCATCCGGGGCAGTGCTTCCTCCAGCGGATCGCGCACGATCACTTCGGCGATCGAGTCGTACGGTGTGGGATCGGCGTTGCAGATGATCACGCGAGCACCGGCCTGCCAGGCCATCGGCACCAGCGACGCGATCGGGTTGACCTGCAGCGAGGTGCCCGCCGCGATCAGCACGTCGGCTTCGCGGGCTGCCCTCATCGCCTGATCGAGTACCCGGGCGTCGAGTTGCTGGCCGAAGGAGACGGTGTCGGATTTGAGCATCCCTCCGCAAGCCAGACAGGGCGGGTCATCCTCTCCCGATTCCAGCCGGTCGAGCGTGTCAAGCATCGGTCGCCGATCCTGGCAATCCAGGCACACGGTGTTACGGATCGTTCCGTGAACCTCGAGCACCGCAGCGGTGTGACCGCTGCCAGCAGCTTGATGCAGGCCGTCGATGTTCTGCGTGATGACAGCCCGCACTCGACCCTGCCGTTCGAGGTCGGCGATCGCACGATGGGCTGCATTGGGTTGGGCGGTCCAGGCTGGATGGTCACGCCGGTTCTGCCACGCCAGCACTCGGATTTCGCGATCTGCGACATAGGCATCGATATCGAACATCCGCGATGCCTTCGGATCTTTCGTCCACAGGCCCTGCGGTCCGCGGAAATCGGGGATGCCACTCGCGGTGCTCACCCCCGCTCCGGTGAGAACCGATACGTGTCGCGCAGTCACCACGAACTCGCGCGCCCGCAGAACCTCGTCACTTTCCACGATCGACCAACCTAGGGCAATGCGCGGCACCGGCGCGACCAGCGGTGCTAGAACGCACCGAACGACCTGGCAGACTCAACGCTCGCTATGGCCGCTCTCCTCGCTCTGCTGTCGAGCCTGACCTGGGGCAGCGCGGATTTCCTCGGCGGCCTCGCTTCGCGCCGGGTGGGTGCGCTTCGCGTTCTCACGGTGTCCTACCCGGCCGGGTTCGTCGCGATCTTGCCCATCGCCATCTGGGTACTGCCCGGCAATCCGAGCATGGACATCGTGGGATGGGCCATCGGTGCCGGAGCAGTCGGGGCAGCCGGGATGGTGATGTTCTACGGAGCCCTCGCTCGCGGCACGATGGGCATCGTGTCACCGCTGACAGCGGTCATGTCCGCGGGAATCCCCGTCGCCGTGGGGCTCGTGCTGGGCGAGAGCCTGGGCTGGCTGGCAGTCCTCGGAATTCTGGCCGCTGCCGTTGCCGTGATCTTGATCAGCCGCGAGCGCGGGGAGCACCTGCGCACCTCGCCACTGTCCCTGGGGCTCGCGCTGGGCAGTGGCGTGGGCTTCGGCTTCTATCTCACCGTGTTGGGTCTCGCACCCGTGGATTCGGGTATCTGGACGGCGACCATCGCGCGAGCGGTGTCCTCGGCGCTGGTGATCACCGCCGCGATCATCGCCTTGAGGCCCCGCTGGAATTCGCCCTTCCCCTGGGCTATCGCGCTGGTCGCCGGCAGCCTCGATGCCCTCGCCAACGGCATCTTCCAACTCGCCGCCCAACGCGGCGATCTGGCCATCGTCGCGGTGATCGGGTCGCTGTACCCGGCGGCGACGTTGTTCCTGGCGCGGGTGTTCCTGCGTGAGCGCATGTCGGGGATCCAGGCCACCGGGGTAGGCATGGCGCTTGCGGCGATCATCGCGCTCAGCATCGGCTGACACCCCATGACCGACACCTCCGGCGTAAATTAGGCCTATGGCACGCCCCGATCGTGAATCCTTCGCCGCCGTCGTGCAGGCGGGGATCGAACGCGGCCTCGATGTGGTCGAGGCGTGGCGAGCTGCACGCGCCTCCAA